>CAMLNY010000129.1 GCA_946481405.1 uncultured Brevundimonas sp.
GACCAGCCCGAGATCGTCTGGCCGGCCGCGGGTCACGATCCCGAAGTGCGTCAGAAGGGTCTGGACGAACTGGCCCTGTGTTTCGATCTGGCGGCCATGGCCCGGCGCGGCCTGCTGATCCTGCCCGACCTCATCCTGCGTCCGACCGGCGACCAGCTGGCCGAGCTGCGTCTCCTGATCCGCGACAGCGGCGGGATCGTCGCCGACGGCGGCCCGCGCATGCTGGAGATCTTCTTCTCCCATCTGGCGGACGCCTCCCTGATCCTGCGGCTGGTTGTGCATTCGTCCCAGTCGGCGGCCAAGGAAGGCCTGCTGTCGGAATCCGAGATGGCCGTCTTCGTGAACCGGCTGATCGGCGAGGTGGAGGCTCGGGTGACCCGCATCGCCTCGCACAAGCCGGGCGCCAAGGCCGATCCGGGGCCGGGCGTGCGCGCCGACATCGCCTGGTGCGCCGAGACCTTGGGCGAACTGGACATCACCCTGCAGCTCGATCCCGAAGGGACCTGGGGCAAGCAGGCGCGGGAGGCCCGGGAGCGGATCAACAAGAGCCTGACCGGTACCCTGCGGTCGCTGGACCGGACCCTCGATCGGCTGATGCCGTCGAAGACGGTCAAGACGGCGGGGCGGATGACGAAACAGGCGCCGGACCTCCAGGCCGAGGCCGCGCCGCTGGAGGCCGTTCAGGCGGCGGTGGTGCAACTGACCCTGCTGGGCGCCCTGCGCACGGCGGCCCAGGTCTTCGGCTGCGAGGGCCTGCGCGTCCAGCTGGTCCAATCCGTAATCGAGCGGATTACCGGCTGGGTCGACATGGTCATCGAGGCCGTCAACGCGGGCGACGCCCCGGATCAGCGCAAGTCGCTGGCCATGGTCGAGACCCTGGCAAAATGCCTTGTGCTGATCGAGGCCAGCGATGCGGCCCGGACGGTTCGCCGCAGGGCGGGCGCCGCTGGCGCACGGCCGTCGCTGGATGAGGCCCACTCGCCGCGAGCCGCCTGATCCAGCTTGATGCTGGAGCCTGATCCAGTCGGAAAACCGCTTACACTTTTCCGGATCAGGCTCTAACGAGCGGCCATGATCATCTTCTGGACCCTGGCCGGACTGGCCACGGCGCTGGCCGGGCTGCTGGTGCTGAGCCTCGCGCGACGCGGCGCGGATCGCGAACAGCCGGTGGCCGACACGGGCGTGGCGGAACTGGCCGAACTGGACCGGCTGAAGGCGCGGGGTCTGCTGGAAGAGGATGCCTATCTGGCAGCCCGGGCCGAGGCGGGACGACGGCTGCTGGCCGGCAACGGCCCCGAGGCTGCGCCGCGCGTCGGCGGGCGGGACCGGACGCTGGTGCTGGGCGGGTTGGTCGCGGCGGTCGTGGCGACGCTGGGTCTGTATTTCGTGATCGGCGATCCCGGCCTGCCGGATCAGTCCTGGGAGCGGCGGATCGACGACTGGGCGTCCAGTCCTGAGACGCTCGACGCGCCCCAGATCGCAGCGGTCCTGACCCGGGCGGTCAAGCGCGACCCCGACAACCGCACCGCCCTGACCATGCTGGGCGCGGCCCGGTTCGAGGCGGGCGATCCCATTGGCGCAGCCTCAGCCTTCCGCCGGGCGCTGCAGATCGATCCGAACGATGCGACCAGCTGGGCGCGGCTGGGCGAAAGTCTGGTGCGGGCGGCGGACGGAGAGGTGGGCGTCGACGCCGAGGCCGCCTTTACCCGCGCGCTTAACCTCGACGCCGACCAGCTCGGCGCCCGCTACTTCCTCGGGGAGGCGGCGCTGGCGCGGGGCGACACGGCCAGGGCGCGCGAGGTCTGGACGCCGCTGATCGCCGCCCTCGACCCGGCCGATCCGCGACGGGCCGATCTGGTCAGCCGTCTGGACGCGGCCGCATGACCCGTTGGAGCCGCACCCGAGTGGCGCTATACGGCGCGACTTCATGAGCTGGCTTCCCAAATCGCCGAAGGCGCGTCGCCGCCTGTGGGTCGTGGCCGCAGCCGCGCCCGTGCTGGCGCTCGCGGTCGGCCTGTCGCTGTGGGCCATGCAGGGCAGCGTGACCTTCTTCTTCTCACCGTCCGAAGCCACGATCGAGGCCGCGCCGGAAGGCCGGGTCATCCGCCTGGGCGGTCTGGTCGAGGCGGGCAGTGTCGAACATCACGGCGCGACCGTCGCCTTCACCGTCACCGACAACGTCGCGACCAGCCGGGTCGTCTATCACGGCGACCTGCCGGACCTGTTCCGCGAGGGGCAGGGGATCGTGGCGCAAGGGAAGTTCGGCCCCGACCGCGTCTTCCACGCCGACAGCGTGCTGGCCAAGCACGACGAGACCTATATGCCGCGCGAGGTCGCCGACCGGCTGAAGGAAAAGGGCGAATGGCGGCCCGCTGACGGCGGGTCCAGCCGTTCATGATCGTCGAATTCGGCGCCTTCGCGCTGATCCTCGCCCTGATGCTGTCGGTGCTGCAGACCGGTCTGGCGACGGTCGGGCGGGCGCGGCGCAGCCCGCTGCTGGCAGGTGGGGCGGAAGGCGCGGCCGTCGGGGCGGCCCTGGCCACGGCGCTGGCCTTCGCAGCCCTGATCTTCGCCTTCGCGACCTCGGACTTCTCGGTCGCCAACGTCGCGGCCAACAGCCACACCGACAAGCCGATGCTCTACAAGGTGGCCGCGGCCTGGGGCAGCCATGAGGGGTCGCTGGTCCTGTGGTGTCTGGTCATGACCGGGTTCGGCGCGGCCCTGACGCGGGCGCGGGGCCTGCCGTTCGGACTGAAGGCCTCGGCAGTCGCCGTCCAGGGCGGGTTGGGGGCCTTATTCTTGGCCTTCGCCGTCTTCACCTCGAACCCGTTCGATCGGATCGACCCGGCGCCGCTTCAGGGGGCGTCGCTGAACCCCCTGCTGCAGGATCCGGCCCTCGCGATCCATCCGCCCATGCTCTACGCAGGCTATGTCGGCTTCTCGGTGACCTTCTCGCTGGCTGTCGCCGCCCTGATCGAGGGCAAGGCTTTCTCCGGCTTCTGGCCCGCCTGGGGGCGCTGGGTGCGACCCTGGGCGCTGGCGAGCTGGGTCTTCCTGACGGCCGGGATCACGCTCGGCGCCTTCTGGGCCTACTACGAGCTCGGCTGGGGCGGCTGGTGGTTCTGGGATCCCGTGGAGAATGCGTCGTTCATGCCCTGGCTGGCGGGGGCGGCCCTGCTGCACTCGGCGGTGGTCACCGAGCGGCGCGGGGCGCTGGCGGGCTGGACGGTGTTTCTGGCTCTGCTCGCCTTCTCCTTCTCCATGCTGGGCGCCTTCCTCGTCCGATCCGGCGTCCTGACCTCGGTCCACGCCTTCGCCGTCGATCCTGAGCGGGGCCTGATGCTGCTGGGCATTCTGGGCGCCACGGCGGGGTCCGCCTTCGCCCTGTTCGCCTGGCGGGCGCCCCAGCTGAAGGGCGGCGGCCTGTTCGCCCCGATCAGCCGCGAGGGCGCGCTGGTCCTCAACAACCTCTTCCTGACCGTAGCGGCGGTGACGGTGCTTCTGGGCACCCTCTATCCGTTGATCCTGGAGGCGGCGACGGGGGCGACCATCTCGGTCGGGCCTCCGTACTTCGCCCTGACCTTCACGCCCCTGATGGCCGTGGCCTTCCTGATCCTGCCGGCCGGGCCGCTGCTGGCGTGGAAGCGCGGCGATGCGATGGGGGCGATGCAGAGGCTGGCCGTCGCCGGCGGTCTGGCGATCCTGTGCGGCTTCCTCAGCTGGCTGGCGTTCGAGCCTCGCAAGGCTCTGGCGGCGGCGGGGCTGGCCATGGGCGCCTGGCTGATCCTCGGAGCTCTGGCCGAGGTCGTCGAGCGTGTGCGTCTGTTCCGCGCGCCGATGGCCGAGGTCGGGCGCCGGGCGAAGGGTCTGCCGCTCGGCGCCTGGGGCATGACGCTCGCGCACGCCGGTCTGGGCCTGTTCGTGCTCGGCGCTGTGGTGGAGACTGGCTTCAAGGTCGAGGCCGCCGCCCCCCTGCCCGTCGGCGGTGAAATCCATGCCGGACGCTGGGCCGTCACTCTGGACAAGGTCACCGCAGAGCGTCGGTTCTTCCCGGCGGGCGGCCAGACGACGACCGAGGTCGGCCTCGATTTCCGCGGGCTGGACGATGTCTATGTCGTCATGGGCGAGCGTCGCTCGACGCCCGAGGCCGACCGGGCCTGGACGGTGCGGGTCTATTACAATCCGTGGGCCCGGCTGATCTTCCTCGGACCTTTCGTCATGGCGTTGGGCGGGGTGCTGTCCCTGTTCGACCGTCGACTGAGGCTGGCGGTCGGCGGTCGGCGCAGGGCGGCCGTCGCGTGACCCGGCTGCTGCTGATCCTGCTGACTGCGTTGGTCCTCTCCACCCCCGCTCTGGCCCAGGAGGCGCGGGCCCAGCGGTTGTTCTCGGTGGTCCGCTGCGTCGTCTGCCAGCACGAATCCATCGCCGACAGCCCCGCCGGGATCGCGGGCGATATGCGCCGCCTGATCCGCGAGGAGATCGCCTCGGGCGCCACGGACCAGCAGGTTCGCGACGACCTCGTGCGCCGCTACGGCGACTATGTGCTGTTCACCCCGCCGGTGCGGACGGGCACGTGGCTGCTGTGGTTCGGGCCGGGCCTGCTCGTCGTTCTGGGCGCGATCGCCCTGGCCCTGTTCGCGCGGCGCAAGCCCGTCGAGACCGCGCCGCTTTCGCCTGAAGAGGAGCGTCGGCTGGCCGATCTTCTCCAGACTGAAACGGTTCGCCCTGATCCTGACGCATCCGCGCCTCACGACGGGCGTTGAGGCGGATCAAGCCTCGCGGCGCAGTGGTTGGCGAAAGCCGTCACGGCGCTATATCACAAGGCGAAACGGGCGCCGGTCAGTGTTTGGCCGGGCCCATGAAGGATCGAAAAGACACCGATGCTGAAGCGCAAGGAATTCATCCTGGGGGCCGCCGTCGGCCTGACTTTCGCGGCCGCCGCGACCGCCGGGGGCGTGATCGACTGGCCGGGCGCCAATGCGGCGGAGGCGCACGGCCGCCTCGTCCCGTCCGCCGGGGCCGCCGGTCTTGCCTTCGCCCCGCCCCAGGGGGCGCCGCTCAGCTTCGCCGACATCTTCGACCAGGTCTCGCCCGCCGTTGTCCAGATCGACGTCGAGACGCGCATCGAACGCCCGCGCGGCGGCGTGATCCCGATCCCCGGCCTGCCCGGCTTCGGCTTCCAGGCCCCCGAGACCCAGGAGCCCGGCGAAGACGAGGACGCCCCGACCGCCCAGGGCGCCGGGTCCGGCTTCTTCATCTCGGCCGACGGCTTCATCGTCACCAACAACCACGTCGTGGCCAACGCGACCAAGATCACGGTCAAGCTGTCGGACGGTCGAGAACTCCCGGGCCGTCTGGTCGGGCGTGACGCCGATACCGACCTG
>CAMLNY010000130.1 GCA_946481405.1 uncultured Brevundimonas sp.
GCGGCGGCCTCGTTGCGCTGCTCGTGGTCCTTGCGACCGTCGCCTTGGCGCGCGGCTCCTTCAGGGTGAAGCGGACCAGCAGGGCCAGGAAGACACCGGGCAGGCCGAGCACCAGGAAGGCGGCCCGCCATCCCCAGCCCTCGGCGACCAGTCCGCCGATGATCGGCGCCAGGATGCTGGCGATCGGCGGGGCGGAACTGACGACCGACATGACGAAGCCGCGCTGACGCGGGGTGAAATAGTCCGCCAGGACGGAGTGGCTGATGGGAATGCAGCCGCCTTCTCCCGCCCCCACGCCGATGCGGAAGAGCAGCAACTGGACGAAGTTCTGGGCCACGCCGCACAGGGCCGTCATGAGGGACCAGGCGCCGATGGCGACCGCCAGCAGGCTGGAGCGGTTAAACCGTTCCGCGAAGCGGGCGGCCGGAATGCCGGACAGCGAATAGAACAGGGCGAAGGCGGGGCCGGTCAGCAGCCCCAGCTGGGCGTCGCTCAGGTGGAGCTCGTGCTTGATCGGCTCCTGCAGGACGCCGAGCACGATGCGGTCCAGGTAGTTGCAAACTCGCTTCTTCGGGCCAGTAGAGTCGAATGGGATTTTCGACCAGAAGCCTGCGTTGCAGATCCGGCGTCACGGCGATGCGGGGGATGACGTCGACCAGATGGCCGTCATCGGGAATGTCGTCCTGCATGTTCGGGTGCGGCCAGTCTGTGCCCCACAGGACCCGCTCCGGGTAGCGCTCGACCACCGGTCGTACGACCTCGACGAAGTCGTCCCACGGATCGCCCTCGGCCGAGAGGCGGTCCGGGCAGGTCACCTTGGTCCAGATATCGGCGCGGCTGTCGAGCAGGGCCTTGAAGGCCGTGATCTCCACGCCGTCGGGGCCCTGCGACATCGAGGGCCGCCCCATGTGATCGATGACGATGGGGGTGGGAATTTCGCGGAGGAAAGGCAACATCTCCTCGAGGATATCGGCCTCGAAATAGATCACGACGTGCCAGCCCAGATCCTGGATCCGCCTGGCGACCTCGATGAATTTGTCCTTCGGGGCATCGTCCACGAGCCGCTTGAGGAAGTTGAAGCGGACGCCCCGGATGCCTCCCGCGTGAAGCGTTCGCAGGTCCTCGATCGTGATGTCGGGATCCACGACGGCGACGCCGCGCGCCCGGCCGCTGGATCTGGCGATCGCGTTGAGCGTGGCGGCGTTGTCCGTGCCGTGACAGCTGGCCTGGACGATGACGTTGCGGTCGAAGCCCAGATGGTCGCGCAGGGCGAACAGCGCTTCGGGTCCCGCGTCGTCTGGCAGATATTTGGCCTTGGCGCTGAACGGAAACTCGGCCATCGGCCCGAACACGTGGCAGTGGGCGTCGACGGCGCCCGGCGGCGGCGCGTAGCGCGGCTTGGACGGCGCGGGATGCCAGCTGACGATGCGGTCGGTCATGCGAAGACGATCCCGTCCATGAGCTTGCGCGCGGTGCGGAGCATGGCGGCGCTGACAACAGCGCCATCCTCATCCAATGCCATCACGCAGGTCGTTTCGCCGGTCGGATGTTCGACCGACAGGGTCTTGCGACGACCGGCCGGTATGCGGGCCGCCTCGGCGGCGGGCGAACCCGGGATAAGGCAGGCCGTGGCGACGCTGACGGCGCCGAGCACGCCGATCGAGGCGTGGGCGCGTCTGGGGATGAAGCTGCGAACCGTGATCGCCCCGCCGTTTCTAGGCGGCGCCACGAGCATCATCTTGGGCACCGATTTTTCGGTGATGTCGCCCAGGTTCATCAGGGGGCCGGCGATCAGCCGGATCGCCTCTATCCGGGCTTTCAAGGTCTCGTCCGCGTCGAGTTCTTCCCGGGTCTCGTATCCGGTCACGCCGACGTCTGCGGCCTTGAACACGACGCAGGGCATGCCGTTGTCGATCAGCGTGACCTGGACGCCGTTGATCTCGTCGGAAGCGTTGCCCGTGGGCAGAAGGGCGCCGCAGCTGGATCCGGCCGTGTCGCGAAACTCCAGCGGTATCGGGGCGGCTGTTCCGGGAACGCCATCGATGCGAGCCTCGCCCGAATACTCGACCGCCCCCCGGGGTGTCGTAACCGAAGCGACCGCGATCTGGCCGGTGTTGACCATGAAGATGGTGACCGGCGTCTCGTCGCCGATCGTCTCGACCAGTCCTCGTTCGATGGCGAAAGGCCCCACGCCCGCGAGGATGTTGCCGCAGTTCTGCCCGTCCGTGACGATGGCCTGGTCCACAAAGACCTGCAGGAACAGATAATCGACATCGACGCCTTCGCGCCCGGACTTCGAGACGATCGCGACCTTGGAGGTAAGGGGATCCGCGCCGCCCATGCCGTCGATCTGGCGCGGATCGGGCGAGCCCATGACCCCCAGCAGAAAGGCGTCGCGGGCGGCGATGTCGGCGGGAAGATCGTTCTTGAGGAAATAGCCGCCCTTGGACGTGCCGCCCCGCATCCACATCACCGGCGCGGATCTAGACATACTTCAGGCCCATCTGCTGCAGTTTGCCGCGCATGTCGTAGATATCGAGGCCGAGTTCGCCGGCGGCGAGGCGCACGCGCTTCGACTCCTCGAGCGCCTCTCGGGCCTGCGCTTTGTTGAGGACATCAGCGGCGTCAAACCGAGGTACGACACAGACGCCGTCGTCGTCGGCGATGACCACGTCGCCGGGGTTCACCACAGCGCCTGCGCAGACGATGGGCACGTTCACCGAGCCGAGCGTCGCCTTGATCGTGCCCTGGGCATGGATAGCCTTCGACCAGACGGGGAACTTCATCCCGGTCAGGTCGCGAATGTCCCGGACGCCAGCGTCGATGATCAGGCCGCGGCACTTTCTCGCCTGCGCCGAGGTCGCGAGAAGGTCTCCGAAATAGCCGTCTGTGCAGGGGCTGGTCGGGGCCAGCACCAAGACGTCGCCCTCCCTCAACTGTTCGATAGCGACATGGATCATCCAGTTGTCGCCGGGTGGGGCCGAGATGGTCACGGCCGAGCCCGCGATCCGCGCCCCGACGTAGATGGGCCGCATGTGGGGGGCGAGCAGGCCTGTCCGCCCCTGGGCCTCATGGACGGTCGCCACCCCGCAGGCGGCGAGCCCGTCGATGACCGACAGCTCGGGGCGTTCGATGTTCTGGACGACGATTCCGGCCATTGGGATTCCAGTCTGGTTCAGGATCGGTGATGCGACTGACGATTTGTGAAGGCCAATGCGAAAGCTGTCGCGCCTATTAGTCCGTGCTAAGTCTGGAGAATGAACCCTTTCGATCTGAATATGCGGCACCTGCGAGCCGTCGCGGCGGTGGTGGAGAGGGGCAGCATCAGCGCCGCGGGGCGGGCTGTGAATCTGACACAGCCCGCGATCACCCAGGGCATCGCGAAGCTGGAGCGCCAGATCGGCATGCCTCTGTTCCAGCGCACGTCAGGCGGTATGCGGCCGACGCCGGCCGCCGAGGCGTTGGCGCCACGCGTGGCCGCAGCTTTCAGGCTGATGGACGCTCGCCATGCGACTGCGGCGCAAATCAGCGCCTTCCTGGCCCTGAGCCGACATGGCGGCTATGCGGCGGCGGCCGCCGAAACCGGTCTGTCGGAGCCGTCGCTTCATCGCGCCGTCGGCGACCTGTCTGTGGCGCTCGGCCACGCCTTGGTGGAGCGCAAGGGCAGGGGCGTGGCTCTCACGTCAAAGGGATCCGCAGTGGCGCGCCGGTTCCGACTGGGCGAAGCGGAATTGAGATCGGCCCTGTCCGAACTGTCGCTTCTTGCAGGCAAGGAGGTCGGGCGCATCGTCATCGGAGCCATGCCCCTGTCGAGGGCGCGATTGCTGCCGTCCGCCGTGGCGGCCTTCCACGCGTTGCATCCGGAAGTCGGCGTCGGTGTCATCGAGGGCTCCCATGCCGAACTGGCGGGGCCATTGAGGGATGGCGAACTGGACATGATGGTCGGAGCGCTGCGCGCCTCGGCGATCGGACCGGAACTCGTGCAGACGCCGCTGTTCGAAGATCGCCCTGTGATCCTCGCGCGGGCGGGCCATCCGCTGGCGGGGAAAGGCGAGATGACCCCCCAGGCGATGTTGGCCTTCCCCTGGATCACGCCCGCGATCGGCACGCCGCTTCGGTCGCAGTGGCAGGCGATGTTTGAGGCGGCAGGCGCGATCGCGCCCGATGTGCCGATTGAATGCGGATCCGTGATCATGATCCGCCAGATGCTGCTGCAGAGCGACTTCCTGACGCTGCTGTCTCCGGACCAGGTCGCCGTCGAACTGGAGGCGGGGTGGCTGATCAGGATCGCCGACGCCCCCGGCGATGTAAGCCGGACGATCGGCGTAAGCACCCGCGCGGACTGGCGACCCACCCCACTCCAGCGCCGTTTCCTGGACGTGCTGAGTGAGCACGCCATGGCCATTTCGATGACGGCATAGTTCGCATTTTCTGATGATCGGTCAGACAATCCGATTGGCGAGCGGAGACCGGGCCGCCTAGCACAAGACGTATGTTATCAAACGTTCATAGCGTAGCGGTGATCGGCTTCGGCGAGGCGGGGCGCACCTTTACGACCGCCGGCGGCTGGAGAGCTGAAACGCGCGTCTATGATCGCCTCACCGATACCGCCGCCACCCGCGCTGCAAAACATGCCGAGTACGAAGCCCGGGGCGTCATCGGCTTCGACACCGCCAGAGACGCGATCAATGGCGTGGCCGTGGTCCTGTCACTGGTGACTGCGGATCAAGCTCTCGCCGTGGCGACGGAAGCATCGCGCGGGATCGCGCCGGGCGCTCTGTATCTGGACCTCAACAGCGTCTCCCCGGACACCAAACGCGCCGGCGCGGCGGCGATCGAAGCGGCCCAGGCCCACTACGTCGATGTGGCCGTGATGTCGCCTGTTGAACCGGCGGCGCTGTGTGCGCCGTTGCTCGTCAGCGGCCCCAAGGCGGACGAAGCGGCGCAGGCGTTGGGCGCCCTCGGCTTCACCAGGACACGCGTCGTCGGAACGCAGGTCGGTCGCGCATCGTCGATCAAGATGATCCGGTCGGTGATGGTCAAGGGGGTCGAAGCGCTCACCGCGGAATGCATGCTGGCCGCCCGGGAAGCGGATGTTCTGGAAGAGGTCATGGCCTCTCTGGACGCAAGCTGGCCCGGAGCCGACTGGGCTCGCCGAGCCGACTACAATCTCGACCGGATGATGATCCACGGCGCGCGGCGCTCCGCCGAGATGGAGGAGGTCGTTCGCACGCTGGACGACCTCGGCGTCGGGTCGGAGATGAGCCGTGGCACGATGGTGCGTCAGGCGGACATCGGGGCGCTGGGCCTGAAGACGCCGCCCGATGGCCTGCTCAACCTGGTCGACCTCAGTCAGTGGTGGCGCTTC
>CAMLNY010000131.1 GCA_946481405.1 uncultured Brevundimonas sp.
TGTGGCCACCCGGATACATCACTGCGACATCGGGCGCCCACAGCAAGCTGACGCCTTCATCGACCAGCAGCGCCGCGTCGCGTGCTTCGTCGCGCGGATAAGCGGCGAAATCTTCATTGGGACCAAATTGGGTCGGGTTGACGAAGACGCTGGCGACGACCTTGTCCGCGCGCCGCCCGGCCTCCCGCACCAGGGTCAGGTGGCCTTCGTGCAGGGCTCCCATGGTCGGGACGAAGCCCACGGTGAAGCCCTGCCGCTTCCAGTCGCGCACGGTCGCACGCAACGCTTCGACGGTTCGCGCGATAGGCAGGGGAGGAGGGTTGTCGCTCATGCTTACCGGGTTAACCCTTCGACTTAAGGCTGTTCGTGCACGGGGTGGAAAAACCTGCCGGGCTATGAGGGGCTTATGACGCCCAGCAGAATGCTTCGTCCAGTGCTCCTCGGTCTCGCCGGCCTCGCGACCTCGTCGTGCAGCATGGTCGAGGGCGACCCGCACCGGTTTGAGAATCTGGCCCAGGCCGTGGCGGACATTCCGCTGGACGGCCGCAGCGCCGGCCCGGTCCGGACGGCGGCCGAGAGCGGCCTGCGTCCGGCGCTCGCCACCGCCGAGGCCGTGGCGAACCCCGGCGCCCTGCGGGTCGAGGTCATGGACCCGCACGATCTCTGGGACGCCCGCGACGCCGGCCTGCGCGGCGCGGTCACCGCCGCCGCTCCCGCCATGATCGAGGCCGCCGCCCCCGAGGTGGCCGAGGCCGTGGTCCAGCGCGTTGCCGCCCAGATGCCGACGCGGCGTCTGGAGCCCGTCCGGGCGGTGGCCCGCACCACGCTTCAGCTCGGCGCCTTCGCCAGCCCGGCCGCCGCTCAGCGCGCCTGGGGCCGGATCGCCGACGCCGGCCACGGCGTGGCCCAGCTCACCCCTGTGTTCGAGACCGTCGAGGTTGACGGCCGCAGCCTGACCCGGCTCAAGGTGTCCGCTCCCGTCGACGCCACCCGCGCCGTCTGCCGTGCGGCCGATGCGGCGCAGCTCGGGTGCCTGCGCAGGGGATAAGGACTCTCCCTCCCACCCGGTCTCCGCCTTCGGCTCCGACCAACCTCCCCCGAGGGGAGGGAGAATATTGAAGCCCCCATCCACAGCCGTCGTTTAACCTTTCGTTGACGAAGGGCGCGACGACCACGATTCTGGCGAACCATGGCGACCGGCGTGTGAGTCGGTCGTCGCCAGCATTCGGATACCTCCATGACGCAGCCTCAGGTCATCGTCGTCGGCAATGAAAAGGGCGGGGCGGGCAAGTCCACCCTGGCCATCCACATCGTCGCGGGACTGCTGCACGCGGGCCGTCGCGTCGCCATCCTCGACCTCGACCTGCGCCAGCGGTCGATGAGCCACTTCTTCGCCCACCGCGCCGCCTGGACCGCCGCCAACGGCGTGACCCTGCCCATGCCGTCCGAGCCCGACCTCGGCGACGGCAAGGCTTTGGCCCGCGCTGATGAGGCCGAGCAGATCGCCAAATTCGAGGCCGCCTTCGCAGAAGCACAGGACGCCGACGTCATCCTGATCGACACGCCCGGCGGCGACACGCCGCTGGCCCGCGCGGCCCACGCCAAGGCGGACCAGATCGTCACCCCTATGAACGACAGCTTCGTCGATTTCGACATGCTGGGCTCCGTCGATCCGGTGACGCTGGAACTGCTCAAGCCCTCGACCTATTCGGAAGCCGTCTGGGAGGCGCGCAAGCACCGCGCCATCAAGGAAGGCCGACACGCCGCCATCGACTGGGTCGTCATCACCAACCGTCTGGCCGTGGCCGAGGCGCGCAACCGCAAGCGTCTGGAAGAGCGGATGCTGAAACTGGCCAAGCGGGTCGGCTTCCGCGTCGGGCCGGGCCTGCGGGACCGGGTCATCTATCGCGAGCTCTTCCCGTTCGGCCTGACGGTCGCGGACCTGTCCAACGAGGTGCGCCCGGTGGCCGTGTCGCTGGCTCACGTCGCGGCGCGTCAGGAGATGCGCAACCTGATGCAGTCGCTGGGTCTGGACGCCGCGGCCCTGCCGACGCTGGACGCCGCCGCCTGAGGCGGACGAAACCATGGGCCTGATCTGGCTGGTGCTGGTCGGCATCGGCGTCTGGGCGCTGGTGCGTCTGGGCCGCCAGACCGAAGGGCCGAGGCGCGGGCAGTGGCGGGTGGCGGCGACGCTGATTTCCGCCGCGTTGCTGGCGGGCGGGGCGGTGCAGCTGTCGCGCGGGGGCTGGATTTCGGGCGCGGCGCTGGTCGGGGCGGGGCTCTGGCTGACGCTGTCGTCGCGAATGCGGACCGTGCCGCGGAAGGCGGAGGGGCTGTCGGACGCGGAGGCGCGGTCGATCCTCGGCGTCGGCGCCGACGCGACTCCGGAAACGATCCAATCCGCATGGCGACGGTTGATGGGGCGGGCGCATCCGGATCAGGGTGGGACGGAAGGCCTGGCCTCTCGGCTGAATGCGGCCCGGGATCGGTTGCTGAAGAAATGACCCTCTCTCCTTTCGGGAGAGGGGGGCGGCGCACGGCGGCGAAGCCGTCGTTCTGGCGCGAGCGGGTGAGGGGTGACACCGGCTCTTGCCGTTGAGGGTGTCGAGACCCCTCACCTTTTCGGCCAAGGCGCATCGCTCCGCTCTGCGGGCCTCAAGCCCTCTCCCGCAAGTGGAGAGGGTTCACGCCCACGCCAAACCCCCCTAAACCTCGCCCCATGCCGAAGCTGACTTCTTCCATCGATCCGCAGTCCCCGGGCTTCAAGACGCTGCACGCCCACAACACGGCCCTGAACGCCGAGCTGCGCGAGCGGGTGGCGAAAGCGGCGCGGGGCGGGTCGGACGCCAGCCGGGATCGCCATGTCTCGCGCGGCAAGCTGTTGCCTCGGGACCGGGTCGAACGGCTGCTCGATCCCGGCTCGCCCTTCCTCGAGGTCGGCCAGCTGGCCGCCAACGGCATGTATGGCGACGAGGCGCCGGGCGCGGGCATGATCTGCGGCGTCGGTCGGGTCTCGGGCCGCGAGGTCATGATCGTCGCCAACGATCCGACGGTGAAGGGCGGCGCCTACTTCCCCATGACGGTGAAGAAGCACCTGCGGGCGCAGGAGATCGCCGAGCAGAACAATCTGCCGTGCGTCTATCTGGTCGATTCCGGCGGGGCCAACCTGCCGCACCAGGCCGAGGTCTTCCCCGACCGCGACCATTTCGGCCGCATCTTCTTCAACCAGGCACAGATGAGCGCCAAAGGCATTGCCCAGATTGCCTGCGTCATGGGCAGCTGCACCGCGGGCGGAGCCTATGTCCCGGCGATGAGCGACGAGAGCATCATCGTTCGTAACCAGGGCACGATCTTCCTTGGCGGTCCGCCGCTGGTAAAGGCGGCCACGGGCGAGGAGATCAGCGCCGAGGAGCTGGGCGGGGCCGAGACCCACGGCCGCAAGTCCGGCGTCGTCGACTATGTCGCCGAGAACGACGAACACGCGCTGGAGATCGTGCGCGACATCGTTGGCCATCTGAACAGCATCAAGCGCGTGGACATGGACATCCGCGAGCCGAAGGAACCGGCGCTTGACGCCGACGAGCTCTACGGCCTGATCCCCGACGACGTGAGCGCCCCCTATGACGTGCGCGAGGTCATCGGCCGCATCGTCGACGGCTCGGAGTTCGAGGAGTTCAAGCCGCTGTATGGCGCCACTCTGGTCTGCGGCTTCGCCCGCATCTGGGGCTATCCGGTCGCCATCCTGGCCAACAACGGCGTGCTGTTCTCGGAGAGCGCGCTGAAGGGCGCCCACTTCATCGAACTGGCCTGCAAGCGGAAGATCCCGCTGGTCTTCCTGCAGAACATCTCCGGCTTCATGGTCGGCGGAAAGTACGAGGCCGGCGGCATCGCCAAGGACGGCGCCAAGCTGGTCACGGCCGTCGCCAGCGCCTCGGTGCCGAAATTCACCATCCTGATCGGCGGCAGCTTCGGCGCGGGCAACTACGGCATGTGCGGCCGGGCCTATAGCCCCCGCTTCCTGTTCACCTGGCCGAACAGCCGCATCTCCGTCATGGGCGGCGAACAGGCGGCCTCGGTGCTGGCCACGGTCCATAGAGATGCCGACACCTGGACCCCCGCACAGGCCGAGGCCTTCAAGGCGCCTATCCGCCAGAAGTACGAGGACGAGGGCAACCCCTATTACGCCACCGCCCGCCTCTGGGACGACGGCGTCATCGACCCCGCCGACACGCGCCGCGTGCTGGCGCTGGGCCTGAGCGCCTCGCTGAACGCGCCCATACCCGACACGACCTTTGGCGTGTTCAGGATGTGATTGAGGAGCCTTCCATGACCGACAAGCCCACCGAATCCGACCTGAACGCCCTGGACGTCACCGACGCCGAGGCCGCCGAGATCAACTCGATCGCCCAGCCGCTGGTGCCGGACCCGGCGCCGGACGCGAACGACGATCTGGTCCAGATCGACTCGACCACAGACGGCGTGGTCTTCATCACCATCAACCGGCCGCAGAAGAAGAACGCCTTCGACGCCGCCACAATCGCCGCCCTGTTCGAGGCGTTCGAGACCCTGCACGGCGCCGACCACGTGCGCGTCGTCTTCATCCGTGGCGCCGGCGGGACGTTCAGCGCGGGCGGCGACCTGAACTGGATGCGCGACGCCATCGAATGGTCCGAGAGCGACAATCGCAGCGACGCCATGGGTCTGGCGAAGATGCTGAAGGCGCTGCACGACATCCCCGCTTTGACGGTCGCCCTGGTCGAGGGCTCAGCCATGGGCGGCGGCGCGGGTATCGTCTGCGCCTGCGACATGGCCGTGGCGGTCGAGGGGACGCGGTTCGCCTTCTCCGAGGTCAAGCTCGGCCTCATCCCCGCGACCATCGCCCCCTATGTCATTGAGGCTGTGGGGCCGCGCCGCGCGCGCCAGCTGTTCCTGACGGCCAACATCTTCGACGCCGACTACGCCGCCCACGCCGGGATCATCGACATGGTCCTGCCCGAAGGCTCGATGGACGAGTTCGTCTCCATGCTGACCGACAGCCTCAGCCAGAACGCGCCGGGCGCGATGGGCGAGGCCAAGCGTCTGGTCCGCGACGTCGCCGGTCAGAAAATCGATCACGGCCTGATGGAGGAGACCGCCAGACGCATCGCCCGCGCCCGCGTCTCGGAAGAAGGACAGGAAGGCGTCCGCGCCTTCCTCGACAAGCGCCCGGCCCGCTGGGCGGAATAAGAGACCCGAATGTTCAAGTCCGTCCTGGTCGCCAACCGTGGCGAGATCGCCTGCCGCGTCTTCCGCACCGCCAAGCGGATGGGGATCCGCACGATCGCCATTTATTCCGAGGCCGACGCCGACGCCCTTCACGTGC
>CAMLNY010000132.1 GCA_946481405.1 uncultured Brevundimonas sp.
CCGCCGACGTGCGGATCGTCGACGGAACCGGCGTGGAAGCCGTGCGCGCCATCAAGGCGCGCGGCCCGGTCGATCGCAGCCTCGTCGTCCTGCTGACCGACGCGGAGGAACTGAACCTCGACGGCGCCCGGATCTTCTTCTCCGAACACCCCCTGCGCGACCGCATCGGGGCGGTGGTCAATCTGGAGGCCCGGGGCGGCGGCGGCCGCGCCTTCATGTTCGAGACCGGCAGGGGCAACGCCGAGACCGTCCGCCTCTACAGCCGGGCCGCCCGCCACGCCGACGGCGGCGCCTCCTCCAGCTCCCTGGCCGTCTTCGTCTACGAGACCATGCCCAACGGCACCGACTTCACCATCTCGAAGAACCGGGGCATCGGCGGGGTCAACTTCGCCTTCATCGGCCGCCCGTCCCAGTACCACTCGACCACCTCGACCCCCGACGTCCTCGATCAGGGCTCGGTGCAGCACATCGGCTCCCAGGCGCTGGAGGCGACCGACGCCCTGCTGCGCGCCGACGCCCTGCCGGTCGCGGGCCGCAATGTCGTCTACGGCGACTATCTGGGTCTCTTCACCATCGTCCATTCGCTGGAGCTCGGCTGGACGCTTCTGGCGCTCACCGCCGTCCTCGGCGCCTTCGCCGCCTGGGGCGCACGTCACGCCACGGGCCTGACCGCCGCCGACGTCGGCCGGGGCATGCTCTCCGGCCTCTGGGTCCTCACCATGGGGATCGTGGTGGCGCAGGGGGTCCGCGTCCTCGCCGGCCCACTGTCGGCGCGGGCCGAGTCCGCCGACGTCTACTACACCCTGCTGCGCCGCCTGCCGTGGATGGAGGCCGGCACGGGTCTGGCCATGGCCGCCGTCGCCTTAGCCCTGCTGGCGGGGCGTCAGGCTCTGGGGCCCAAACTCCTCGCCGGCGTCATCGCCGCCGCCGTCGGCGCGGTCCTGCTGCTCGGCGGCTTCGACCCCGTCATCCTCGGCGCGGGCGGCCTGGCGCTTGCCCTCTCCGTCTGGTCCCGGAGCGCGCCCAGGACCGTCTGGGGCGGCTGGCTCGGCCTGATCGCCTTCGTCTTCCTGCTTGGCTGTCTGGTTCAGGGCGCGGCCCCCGAGGCCTCCCTCATCCTTGTCTGGCCGGGCCTCCTCGCCGCCGCCGCCGCTGCGGCCTCGGCACTCGTCGGCGCCCGTCTGGAAAGCTCGCGCTCCCTGATCCCGGCCATGATCGCCACCGTGATCGGCGGCGCCTGGATTCTCACCCTGTCGCATCAGGTCTTTCTCGGCGTCGGCATGGACATGCCGGGCCTGCTCGCCCTGATGACGGTTCTGGGCCTGCTGTTCCTCGCGCCTCTGGCCCCCAGGGCGAAGGGCACCCTCGCCGCCGCGGCCGCCGCCTGTCTGATTCTCGCCTGCGGCCTGTCCCTGACCGCCCGCTACGCCGAGCCCGCGCTCTCTCCGGCCGAAGGCGGACCCACTTAGGCTTCCGCTAACCCTGCGGCTTAAGCCGGCTTCAAACCGGCTCGGCTATCAGGGTCGCATGAACCTGATCCACGCCCTCCAAGACAACACCGATCCCAACTCGCTGGTGTCGCGCTTCCGCCGCGCCCGGGCGAAGCGGATCGTCGATCTGATCACCCGGATCCACGCCGAGAAGGGATCGGTGAACATCATCGATCTGGGCGGAGAGGCCAACTACTGGACCCTGTTCGACCGCACCTTCCTCGAGGCTTCAAAGGTCCGCATCACCCTGGTCAATCCGGGCGGCATCGACGAGGTCGCCGATCCGCGCCTCTTCACCGTCGTCGACGGCGACGCCTGCGCCCTGCCGCAGTATGCCGACCATGAGTTCGACCTCGTCCACTCCAACTCGGTCATCGAACACGTCGGCGACTGGACCCGCATGGAGGCCTTCGCCGCCGAATGCCGCCGTCTGGCCCCGCGCTACTACGTACAGACCCCCTATTTCTGGTTCCCGGTGGAGCCGCACTTCTCGGCCCCCTTCTTCCACTGGCGTTCGGAGCAGAGCCGGGCCAAGTCGCTGCTGAAGCGCCGCCACGGCTTCTCGCAGAAGGCGCCGGATATGGGCGCGGCGATGCGCGACGTCCAGCACGCCCGCCTGCTCGACAAGGCCCAGTTCCGCTTCCTCTACCCGGACGCGGCCCATCACGACGAGATCGTGGCCGGCCTGACCAAGTCCCTGATCGCCGTGCGCGACCCTGCCGTTCACTGACGAGCCCTGACGGTGCGCCCCTGCGCCGTTGGCCTCTCCCTGCGGCTCCGCTAGACAGCGGTCGTTCGGGGGGAACGCTCATGTCCATGTCGCTCGGGGCGTACGCGCGCCGTTTCACGCTCATCGCGCTCGGCGCCATGACGCTCGCCGCCTGCGAGGACAGCACGACGACCACGACCGAGACGGCTTCGGCGGCCCGCGCCTCGGGCGAGGATCGCGGCGACTTCAAGGTGCTTCCGGCCGTTCTCGAAGACGACGAATACACCGAACTGGCCGAGCAGCTGTCGGAAGAGCGCTGGCTCGAGGACATCGCCGACGTCCTGAACGAGAGCCTGAAACTGCCGCGCGACATCGGCATGCGCTTCGCCCAGTGCGGCGAGAACAACGCCTACTACGTCCCCGACGACCACGAGATTCAGGTCTGTATCGAGATGTTCGAGGGCGAGCGCGAGAACTTCGCCAACTACTATGACGACGAGGAAGAGATTGAGGAGGCCGTTAACGGCTCCTTCCTCTTCACCGTCTTCCACGAGGTCGGCCACGCCCTGATCGACGTGCTGGAGATTCCCTTCACCGGTCGCGAGGAAGACGCCGCCGACAGTCTCGCCGCCTGGTGGCTGATCGACGGCGACGACGGCGAGGAATCCGCCATCGCCGGCGCCCTCAGCTTCTACACCGACCCCGAGGAGGCCGCCGAGGTCGACGAAAGCGACTTCGAGGATGAACACTCCCTCAGCCAGCAGCGCTACTACACCCTGACCTGCCTCGTTTACGGCTCCGACACGGACAAATACGCCAATCTCCTCGAGGAGGAATGGCTGACCGAGGACCGCGCCGAACAGTGCCCGGATGAGTTCCAGCGCCTGACCTCGACCTGGTACACCCTGCTGGACGCCCACCTGAAGGAGTAGGCGTCCAGCGCCGGGCGACCTACTGCTGGCTCACGATCGCCCGCACGACGGCCGCGTTGTAGTCGCGGTAGGCCTGCCGCACGAGGCCCTCCCAGACGGGCAGATCGACCACCACCGCGTCTCCACGCGCCCGCACAACGGCCTGGTAGTTCTCGTCGACCGTGTCCGACAGGCCGGCGCCGGCCCGCACCGCCGCCCCGCCCGTGACCACCTGTGCGAAGGGCGTGTCGACGAAGACGTCGGCGCGGGGCGCGAACCCGCCGGGCGTGCCGACGTTCATGCGGCCCGCCGGCTTCTGGGCTGAGACCCGCGACGTCATCAGGACGCCGAAGCCGACCTGACCGCTGGTCGAGGCCGCGCCGCCGAACATCCCGCCCCGCGCCGCCTGCATCCGCACGAAGTCGATCACCAGAGACGGCGCGATCACAACCAGGTCGGCCGAGTTCGGCACGCGGTTGAAGGGCGTCATGGCCTGGATCGCGCCGATCTGGTTCAGCTGGCCGCGCATGGTGGCCAGCGGAGCCAGCGCCGGCGCTGCGTCAGGCCCCATCGTCACCCAGCCGCGCCGGATGCTGGAGCCGACGGTGATGCCGGGCCCGATGCCGGCCACTTCAAGATTACCCGGCAGTTCCCGAATGCCTGACGCCTGCGTCATGGTCCGTGCCTCCTCGACCGGGATCAGCGTCAGGCCGGCCGCCGCCATCTGGGTGCGCAAATCCTCGAACGCCTCGTTGGTGAGCCGCCGCATCGTCGCCTGATCGACGCCCTGCAGCACCATGGCCAGCCGCGCGCGCGAGCCGATCGACATGACCGAGGTCGCCTGCTGCGAGGTGACGAAGTTCATGTGATAGGTCGGGATCAGGAACCGCTGCCCGCGCACGAGACCCCTGTGCTGCCCCGTCATCTGGATGTTGAACGTCTGGGCCGCCGCCGCCATCGGCGCCGTAACCGCCATGGCCATCGCCATGACCGCGATGAGAATCCTTGATTTCATTCTCGTTTCCTCCCTCTGATAACCTGGGTATCCAAAAATGTGCGTTCCTGCAACGAGGGTGGGGTGCGACAGATCCGGACGCATCATCAAAACAGATGAAGAGAACATATTGGCAACCGGAACAAACCATGCACATAGTCCGGCTCACAGGGAGCGGGTCACGGTCACCGGACCGAAGGCGGGCCTCTCCCAAGGGTCTCAACGGGAATCATGGCAAGGGAGAGTGGTAAGGTGGCATCGCAGGCGGCATTGAAATTGGTCGGCAAGGAAGACGGCGACAAGCAGCGGGCCCTGGAGGCGGCGATCGCCCAGATCGACCGCGCGTTCGGCAAGGGCTCGGTCATGAAGCTCGGCAAGAACGGCGTGGCCGAGGTGATCCCCTCGGTCTCGACCGGCTCGCTGGGTCTGGATATGGCGCTCGGCATCGGCGGACTGCCGCGCGGCCGGGTGATCGAGGTTTTCGGGCCTGAATCCTCAGGCAAGACGACGCTGGCCCTGCATACGGTGGCCGAGATCCAGAAGGCCGGCGGCGTGGCGGCCTTCGTCGACGCCGAACATGCGCTCGACCCGACCTACGCCCAGAAGCTGGGCGTCAATCTGGACGACCTTCTGGTGTCCCAGCCGGATCACGGCGAACAGGCGCTGGAGATCGTCGACACACTGGTGCGTTCGGGCGCCGTCGACATCGTCGTGGTCGACTCCGTCGCGGCGCTTACGCCCCGCGCCGAGATCGAGGGCGAGATGGGAGACAGCCTGCCGGGTCTTCAGGCCCGCCTGATGTCCCAGGCCCTGCGCAAGCTGACGGGTTCGATCAACAAGACCCAGTGCATCGTCCTGTTCATCAACCAGATCCGTCACAAGATCGGCGTCATGTACGGCTCGCCCGAGACGACCACGGGCGGCAATGCGCTGAAGTTCTATGCCTCGGTCCGCCTCGACATCCGCCGCACTGGCGCGATCAAGGACCGCGACGAGGTCACGGGCAACACGACCCGGGTCAAGGTGGTCAAGAACAAGGTCGCCCCGCCGTTCCGCGAAGTCATCTTCGACATCATGTACGGCGAGGGCATCTCCAAGCTGGGCGAGATCATCGACCTTGGCGTCAAGGCCGGCGTGATCGAGAAGTCGGGCAGCTGGTTCTCCTACGACTCGACCCGCATCGGTCAGGGCCGCGAGAACGTCCGCGCCTTCCTCAAGGCCAACCCGGACATGGCCGATGCAATCG
>CAMLNY010000133.1 GCA_946481405.1 uncultured Brevundimonas sp.
CGAACAACGCGACGCTGGTGGTCGTCGGCGACGTCGACGCCCGCGACGCGATGCTCGCGGAACTGGCGAAGTTCAACCTGGCCTCGGACATCTGCGACATCCGTCACACGGCGACGAAGGTGGCCTCGGACGAGAAGCCGGCCACGGCCATGCGGCGCGGCAAGGGCACCAGCCTGTGGAACGCCATCGAGGCGGTGAAGTCCGGCGAGGCGGCGGCCGTGGTTTCGGGCGGCAACACCGGCGCCCTGATGGCCATCTCCAAGCTGATCCTGCGCATGTCGGCGCCGGGGCTGGAGCGGCCGGCGATCGTGGCCAGCTGGCCGACCCTGCGCGGCGTGACGGCGGTTCTGGACGTCGGCGCCAATGTCGAGAGCGACGCGGAACAGCTGGTCGAGTTCGCCATCATGGGCGAGGCCTTCCACACCGCCGTTCACGGCGTGGCCCGGCCGACCATCGGCATACTGAACGTCGGCTCCGAGGACATGAAGGGCCACGAGGAGGTCCGCGAGGCGGCCCGCATCCTGCGCGACGGCGGCCTGGGCCTTAACTACCACGGCTTCGTCGAGGGCGACGACATCGCCAAGGGCACGGTCGATGTGGTCGTGACCGACGGCTTCACCGGCAACATCGCCCTGAAGACGGCCGAGGGCGTGGCTCGCTTCATCTCCACCCTGCTGCGGGAAGCCCTGGGTTCCAGCCTACAGGCCAAGGCGGGAGCGCTTCTGGCCCTGCCGGCATTGAAGGCCATGGGCCAGAAGATCGATCCCAGCGCCATCAACGGCGGCCCCCTGCTGGGCCTGAACGGCATCGTGGTGAAGAGCCACGGAGGCGCCGACGCCAAGGGCTTCGGCGCCGCCATCCGCATCGCGGTCGATCTGGCCCGCAGCGATTACTTGAAGACGGTCGGCGCCAATCTGGGCCGGCTGGGCGACGTCATGCACGCGCCGACTTCCCAAACCCAGTCCCAAGAGAGCGTTTCGTGAGCGTCATCCGCAGCGCCGTCACCGGCGTCGGCTCCTACCTGCCGGAACAGGTGGTGACCAATGCCGACCTGGCCGAGTTCGTCGACACCTCCGACGAATGGATCATCGAACGCACCGGCATCCGCCAGCGCCACAAGGCGCGCGACGACCAGCCGACCAGCGATCTGGCGGCCGAGGCGGCGAAACGGGCGCTCGCCGACGCCGGCAAGACGGCGGCGGACGTCGACATGATCATCGTGGCCACAACCACGCCCGACATGACCTTCCCCGCCACGGCCTCGATCGTGCAGCGGAAGATCGGCGCCCCGACCTGCATCGCCTTCGACGTCCAGGCGGTCTGCTCGGGCTTCGTTTATGCGCTGAGCGTGGCCGACGGCTTCGTGGCGCGGGGCATTTCGAAGTGCGCCCTCGTCATCGGGGCCGAGGAAATGACCCGGCTGATGGACTGGACCGACCGGACGACCTGCGTCCTGTTCGGCGACGGCGCGGGCGCCATCGTGGTCGAGCCGCGCGAGGGGCAGGGGACGACCGCGGACCAGGGCCTGCTGGGCTTCGCCCTGCGTTCGGACGGGACCAAAACAGACCTGCTGTACGTCGATGGCGGGCCATCCACGACCGGTCAGGTCGGACATCTGCGCATGGCGGGCAATCAGGTGTTCCGGCACGCCGTGGTGAACATCGCCGAGGCCATCACCGCCTGCTGTGAGGCCTCCGGCATCACCGTACCCGAGGTCGACTGGTTCGTGCCGCACCAGGCGAACCAGCGAATCATCAAGGGGGTCGGCGACCGGCTGGGTCTGGACGAGGAGAAGGTGATCTCCACGGTCGCCATGCACGCCAACACCTCGGCGGCCTCCATCCCGCTGGCGCTGGACGCCGCGATCCAGGACGGGCGCATCAAGCGCGGCGATCTGGTGCTGCTGGAGGCCATGGGCGGCGGCCTGACGTGGGGCGCCTGCGCTTTCAGGCTGTAACAACCGCAGTGTGCTTTGACTTCGCCCGGTTTTCGCCTTTTATGGGAACAGGGATCAGAGGGGACAGACCTTGGGCGAGTTGCAGACCTTGACGCGGGCGGACCTGTGCGAAGCGGTGCACGAAGAAGTCGGCCTGTCGCGACAGGAGTGCTCCACCATGGTCGAGCGCACCCTTGAACTGATCGTCGAAAGCCTGGAGAAGGGCGAGACCGTCAAACTGTCCGGATTCGGCGTCTTCCAGGTGCGTGAGAAGCGTGCGCGCATGGGTCGTAACCCCAAGACGGGCGAGCCGGCCGCGATCAATCCGCGCCGCGTCATCAGCTTCCGCGCCTCGCAGATCATGAAGTCGCGCGTGCACGGCGCGGGCGCCGACGCCTGATGGCCAAGAGCCCCAACGCCTTCCGGACGATTTCGGAGGCCGCGGAGGCGGTGGGCGCGCCGCAGCATGTGCTGCGCTTCTGGGAAACCAAGTTTCCGTTCGTCGCCCCGGTGAAGCGCGCCGGCGGCCGGCGATTCTATCGGCCGCAGGACATAGTGGTGCTGAAGGCGATCCGTCGCCTGCTCCACGACGAAGGTCTGACCATCAAGGGCGTGCAGCGTCTGCACAAGGAACAGGGGCTGGCGCGTCTGGCCGCCTACGGCGATCCGGACGCCGCCTTCGCCATGGACGCCGAACCGGGCGCCCCGCCGGCCGCAGTCGTCGAAACGAGCGCGCCTGCGCCAAGCCGTTCGGACGCTGAGCTGCGGTCGATCCTGGCCGATCTGGAGAGCGCACGGGCGCGTCTGGACGCCGTGCTGGCGGGCTGAAGCCGGCTATCCGCCTTTGTCGGCGTTTTCTCGTTTGCGGCGACGCCAAGCCGCCGCTATAGGACCGGCCTCTCGGAGCGTGGCGCAGCCTGGTAGCGCACTTGACTGGGGGTCAAGGGGTCGCAGGTTCGAATCCTGTCGCTCCGACCATCTTCCTTTTGAGGAAAATGCGTCGGCTAAAGAGGGGTCGCTTTCGGGCGGCCCCTTTTTGCATTCTTGGTCGCGCTATCGCTCGCGACGCGGTCGCTCGCTGCTTGAGCGCATTCTGGTGCGCTATCGCTTCCTGAGGAACGGCTTGCCCTCGGCCCAGGACATCAGCGGGAGCAGGGGCACGCCCCACAGCGTCCCGGCGAGGCCGTAGAACAGGAGGGTCGCCAGCGGATGTTCCGGCACATGGGCGCCGACGGCGATGACCAGCCAGACGTAGAACGCGAGGAAGACGAGGATCCCGACCGAGGCGATGGCCCGGCGCGCACGCAGGCCCATCAGCGGGTGTTCCGGAACAGATAGTAGGTGATCAGGCACAGAACCGTGCCGGCTCCCGACCACAGGACCCAGTCGATCTCATCCATCGTCGAGGCGCCGAAGACCCGCACGGCCAGGAACCAGCCGCAGCCCGCGCCGGTGAAGGCCACCAGCGAGGCGGCGAACAGGCCGCGTCGTCCGGTCAGCAGATCGGCGATCCAGGCCAGGGCGAAGGCGCCTACGACGGCGGCGACGATATCGGCGTATTCGAACACAGGGCCTCGCATCACGACTTCGGACTTTGATCTCGCCACGATCGAAGGGCATACCGCCCCGGTCGCCCGAGTTGCGGCACTGTATCCGTCGGAGCGTCAGGCGTCGAATGAACCGTTTCAGAAGTCGGGACCAGTCAAAAGCCGTCGCCGTCTGGCTGTTCGTTTGCGCCGCCATGGTCTTCGCCATGGTGGTCATCGGGGGAATCACCCGGCTGACGGGGTCGGGGCTTTCGATCACCGAATGGAAGCCGATCATGGGCGCCATCCCGCCGATGGGCGCGACCGAGTGGAACGAGGCCTTCGAGAAGTACAAGGCGATCCCGCAGTACGCCCAGGTCAACGCCGGCATGAGCCTGACGGAATTCCAGGGCATCTTCTGGTGGGAATGGCTGCACCGGCTGGTAGGGCGGCTGATCGGGGTGGTGTTCGCCCTGCCGTTCTTCGCCTTCCTGCTGTTCCGTTTCCTGCCCGAGCGGTCGTTGCTCGGCGGTCTGGCCATGCCGACCCGTCTGATCTGGCGCTGCGCCATCCTGCTGGCGCTGGGCGGGCTTCAGGGGCTGATCGGCTGGTGGATGGTGTCCTCGGGCCTGTCCGAGCGGGTCGATGTGGCCCCCGAGCGGCTGGCGACCCATCTGGGGCTGGCGCTGGTGATCTTCGCCGGCCTGATCTGGACCGGGCTGGAGGCCTGGTTCGGGGAGGAGCATTCGCGTTCGCCCGCGGGCTGGAGCCGGGGCGCCGCCATCCTTGTGGGCGCGGTCTTCGTCCAGTGCCTGCTGGGCGGCCTCGTCGCCGGGGCCAAGGCGGGCTTCATCTACACCGACTGGCCACTGATGAACGGCGACGTGCTGGCGCCGGTCGACTGGGGACTGGGCGGGCTGGCGTTCCTGCACGATCACGCCCTGGTCCAGTTCAATCACCGCCTGTTCGCCTATGCCCTGCTGATCGGCGGAACGGTCTATGCAGTCCAGGCCTGGCGTTGGCGGCTGGCCGAAGGGCTGGGCGTTTCGGCCTTCGTGATGGCAGGGGCCCTGTGGCTGCAGGCTGTCCTCGGCATCGTCACCCTGATCAACGCCGTGCCGATGTGGCTGGGCGGTCTGCATCAGGCGGGGGCGGCGATCGTTCTGGCGCTGGCGACGGCCAATCTGTGGCTGGTGCGACGGTCCCAGCCCCGGCTTTTCATGTCCGGCCCGCGGCGATAACGGCTGAAGTTGTACGGTATTTTCGTACCGTACACGAAAAATCGTTTGAAATCAGTGCAGTGACGCCATTTATGCTTTGCGGTTGGCATTGACGCCTGTGGATGCTTCCTCTACTAGCGCGCCTTCGCTCGGTCCGGCTCGCCGGATCGACCCCGTTTCGCCTCCTGTTTCAGGGATACACCTCATGCTGAAGAGCACCACGGCTGCGTTGAAGCCGTCCGAGGTCGAGAAGAAGTGGATCCACATCGACGCTGAAGGCGTCGTCGTGGGCCGTCTCGCGACCTTCATCGCCATGCGTCTGCGCGGCAAGCACCTGCCGACCTACACCCCGCACGTTGACTCCGGCGACTACGTCGTCGTCACCAACGTCGACAAGGTCGTGTTCACGGGCAAGAAGACCACCGACAAGCGCTACTACCGCCACACCGGCCACCCGGGCGGCGTCAAGGAAACCAGCCCGGCCAAGGTCCTGGGCGGTCGCTTCCCCGAGCGCGTGCTCGAGAAGGCCGTCGAGCGCATGCTGCCCAAGGAAAGCCCGCTGGCCCGCAAGCAGATGACCCACCTGCGCCTGTTCGCCGGACCGTCGCACAGCCACGAAGCCCAGCAGCCCGAGACGATCGACTTCGCCGGCCGCTCGCCCAAGAA
>CAMLNY010000134.1 GCA_946481405.1 uncultured Brevundimonas sp.
CGCCCAGCACCGAGGGCTCGTCCGGCGGGCGGCCGGTGAAGGTGGTCAGATAGATCGGTTCGCGGCGCATGGTGATGGCCGTCACCTGGAAGACCGGGAAGGTCTCGACCGAATTGTAATAGCCGGTGTGGTCGCCGTAGGGGCCCTCGGGCGCATGCTCGTCGAGCAGGACGTGGCCCTCCAGCACGATCTCGGCCTGGGCCGGGACCATCAGGGGCACGGTCTTGCAGGGCACCAGCTCAGCCTTGGCCCCGCGCATCAGGCCGGCGAACTGGTACTCGCTGAGGGTGTCCGGCACCGGCGTCACGGCGGCCAGGATGGTGCCCGGATCGGCGCCGAGCACCACGGCGGCAGGGAGGGGCTCGCGTTTGCCGGCCTTCTTGTGCCGGGCGTAGTGCTGGGCGCCGCCGCGATGGGCAAGCCAGCGCATGATGGCCTTGTCCTTGCCCAGCACCTGCATGCGATAGATGCCCAGGTTGAAGTCGTCCTCGGCGCTGTCCGAGGGACCTTTCGTCACGACCAGACCCCAGGTGATCAGGGGCGCCGGCTCGCCGGGCCAGCAGGTCTGGATGGGCAGGGCGGTCAGGTCGATCCGGTCGCCCTTCAGCACGACCTCCTGCACCGGCGCCGATTTCACCACCTTCGGCCGCATCGACATGACGGTCTGGGCCAGGGGCAGCATCTCCATGGCGTCGCCCAGACCGCGCGGCGGCGTCGGGTTCCTGAGGAAGGCCAGAAGTTCGCCGACCTCGCGCAGTTCGGCGGCGGTTGTGCGGGCCTTCTTGTCCAGCGTCACCCCCATGGCAACGCGCTTCACCGTGCCGAACAGGTTGGCGAGGGCCGGGATGGGGCTGATCGAGCCGTCGGGCATGACGGGCTTTTCGAACAGGACCGCCGGGCCGCCGTTGCGAAGCAGCCGGGTCTGGATCTCCGTCATCTCCAGCACGGTGGAAACCGGCTCGGACACGCGGACGAGTTCGCCGTCGGCCTCCAACTGGGCCATGAAGTCGCGCAGGGATTTGTAGGCCATCAGGTGCTCCGCTCAGGCTGACGCCTTAGAGCAGATTCCCGGCCCGGAACATCACTGGGCGGCGACGGCCCGTTTTGCCGGAGCGCGCTTCGGCTCGCCGGCCTTCCTCTTGCGATGGCCGGCGCCGGTCGTGCGATAGGGAACGTCCACCGTTCCGTGCACTCCAACCTGCGCGATGGTGGCGCCGGCCGCGACGGCCGCTTCGTAGACTTCGGACTCCGTCGACCTGTGTTCCTTGTACGCCATAAGCTGGGCGCACAGCTCGTAGACCGGCTCCATGATGTCTTTCCATCGCGGCAGTGTCCGGCGACTTTCCACCTCGACCGCGACATGCGCCCCGAACCGGTTCAGACGCTTGCTGGGGAAGTCGCTGACCCGCAGTTCGGTCGACGGAGCGCCGCCAGGACCGGGCCCCCGCGCCGCCGCTATAGCGCGTTCGGCGTCGCCCCAAAGGTCTTCGTCATCGACTGCGACATCTGGTGATCTGTGTTGGTCGAGGAGAGCCTGAAGGCTCTCGAGGAGCGCCGGCGCTGCGCGAGTCAGGGCGCTGTCCACGGGCGGAGGGGTCCCCATGGCCGCACGCCAGAGACTCTCCTTGTCCGGGAAATGGGCGAAGACGAGCCCCGTGCTGCGCCCCATCGAGTGCGCAATACTCCTTATGGTGGTGTCCTCGTAGGGCACGCTCTCAAAGAGATTGCGCGCCGCAGCTACAAGTTTCTGTCTCGATTCTAGTCTTACTTGCGCGCGCTGCACTGCGGTATGTTTCCGTACCCTTGGTATTCAGGCCCGGATTCTTTGCATTGATGAGCCCGGTTATTTGATGCAAATTGCACATAACGGGGCACATTTGTAATGAAAAATGGAAATTACTTCAATTCAACTGGCGGATGAGTAAGTCTGTTTCTGAAAAACGTTGGTTTCGGTATCCGAGGCTTGCGGGCCTGCTTTTGGCTGTCGTCTTTTCGGCGGCGGTCTGGTTCGGGATTTACATCGGTGTGCGTAGTCTATGGCCCGAAGACACTATGTCGGCCTCCCGGCACAAGCAGAACGACGACCGTCGGTCGGTATCCGAGGCGGCGCGCGACAGGGACGCGGGAAGCCGCTAGACCGTTAGTCAGGACGGCGTAAGCGAGTCATCGCCCTTGCTGAGCGCCGCCAGCCCACGATCCCGCGCCGTGACGATGAGGCCGAGGATCAGGAAGACGCCCAGCAGGGCGGCGAAGTTGGTCAGGGCTGGACCCCAGCCCAGCCTTCCGATGTCGATGAACCAGTACGGATACCAGCCGACGACCAGACCGTGGAGGACAGTTAAAGCGCCGTACAGCAGGGGGTAGGCCAGCCATTTCACCGGATCGATCCAGCGCAGCCGCCCCTTGGGCACGAACAGCAACCAGTCCAGTAGGAAGGCGACCGGCATGACGGTATGCAGACCGATGTCGACGACCTTGATCAGACCTTGCGGGTCCCACGTCGCGGCCAGGAACAGGTGATAGATCACGGCGACGACCGTGATGTACATGGCGATGGCGGCGCGCACGCCCTCGCTGGCGCTCCAGCGGCCGAGGCGACTGTCCGGCCATAGCGCCGGGGCGGTGAAGGCCAAGGCGACCAGCACGTTGGTCAGCACGGTGAAAAAACTGAAGAAGACGACCGTCGATCCGAGGACCGACCGCGTGCCATCCTCCAGCATCAGGCCGTAGCGCGTGATCAGGGTAGCCCCCCCGACTGCGGCGAACAGGATGCGCCAGCCCCGCGCGGCGCCGTGCATCCTCTGGATCATCAGTAGGCGGGGGTGTCGGAGACCAGGGCCCACATCGGCAGACGCAGCCGGTTGGTGGCGGCGGCGATCTGGAGGCTGGTCAGATGGGCGCGACCCGCCTCGGCGCGGCGCTCCTCTTCCGGAGTGATCTTGAGAGCGGCGGCGACCGAGTCGACATCGACGCCGCGCTGTTCGCGCCAGCGCTTCAGGCGGGCGCCAACGGCCGCGTCATGCGGATCGATGCCGGGAAAGCCGAGAACAGAGCCCATGGCGAAACCTCCCTGCGCTGCTTGTGCGCAGCGTCTGGCTTCAATCCTGATCCCAGCGGAAGTCCTTGTCGAGCCAGTCGCCGAGGCGGCCGTCGGGCCGTGCGAGGGCGGTGATCCGGGCCATCTCCTCGTCGGAGAGCTCGAAGTCCCAGATGTTGAAGCTCTCGGCCGCACGTTCGACCTTCGTCGTGCGCGGAATGGCGATGACCCCTTGCTGCACCAGCGCAGGGTGACTTGGCCGTTAGATTTGCCATGGGCGCGGGCGATGTCGCTGATGACCGGTTCGTCGGCGATCTTGCCCTGCGCCAGCGGCGACCAGGCGGTGATGGTCGAGCCGAGCTCGGCCGCCGTGGCGTTGAGCGCGTTGATCGACAGATAGGGGTGGTGCTCGACCTGGTTGGTGACCAGGCGCGCGGGCGACAGGGCCTGGATCTCGCGCCATTCCTTCGACGGGAAGTTCGACAGGCCGATCGCGCGGGTCAGGCCCCGGTCCTTCGCCTCGTTCAGCGCCCCCAAGGTCTCGGCGAAGGTCGGCTTTACCTTGGGCCAATGCAGCAGCAGGAGATCGGGGGTGAAGCCGAGGCTCCGGGCCGACTCCTCCGCCTGACGCAGCAGGGCGTCGTGTTCGAAATGGGCGACCCAGATCTTGGTGGTCAGCCAGAGATCGTCGCGGGCGACGTGACCGGCCTCAATGGCGTCGCGGATGCCGTCTCCGACGGCGGCCTCGTTGTGATAGATCCAGGCCGTGTCGATGTGGCGATAGCCGATGCGCAAGGCCTCGGCGACCATGCGCCGCGCGTCGGCCGGCTCCAGCTGCCAGGTGCCGAAGCCGAGCTGGGGGATGGTCAGGCCGTCGACGGTGAGGGACAGTTGCTCGGTCATGGTTCGGCTCCGGAGGTTGGACGCCCGATATGGGCGCCGCCGCCCCGAGCGCCAGTCAAGGCGCGGTCAGCCAGTCCGAAATCTCGTCCCAAAGCGGCTCCATCCCCCGCCGGAACGCGCCTTCATGGCCGATGCGCGTCGCGCCGTAGTCAACCGGTTGACGAGCGATCAACTCGCCCGGCGCGTTCGGATAGACGGCCAGCATTCGCGGCGCGGTCTTCGTGTTGGCGATCGGGTCGTCGGTGAAAATCCACGACCGGATCGGCGCGGTGACCTCGGCGAAGTGGTTCGGCTGGAGTTCGCCCTGCAGCCGCTCGGCGAAATAGAGCGGATCGTGGCACCAGTCGCGCCAAGGCAGGAAGACGCCGCGCGGCAGGTCGGCCCCCCGCCACAGGCCGCCGCCCCTGATATAGCCATGCCGTCTCAGGCTCCACGGGCCGAAACCCCACCAGAAGAACAGCTCCGTCGGATTGTAGGACCGGAAGTGATCGGCCCAGTAGCCCGAGCCGACGGCGACGAAGGCATGGCGATCGATCCGGTCGTGGTTGGGCATGAAGCCAACGAAGTGGCCGCCGACACTGTGGCCGACATGGGTGACGGGCAGGTCCGGGTACGCCTTGATCAGGGCGTCCAGCGCCGCCGGCATGTCGAGCCGGCCCCAGTCCGCATAGGTCATCTCCATGGCGGCCAGATCCTCGGGCCGGGACCCGCCGATGCCCCGCATATCGTGCAGCATCACCGCCGCGCCTTTCGCCGCCAGATGGCGGGCGAATCGCTCGTAGAAGCCCATCGGGAAGCCAGTGCCCGAGGTGACCAGCACGGCATGGGTCGGTTCTGCCGCCGAGATCAGGCGCAGCGAGAGCGGAAAGCCGTCGCTCGCGCGTGAGGTCAGGTCGCGGGTGATGAGTTCGGCGTCCATGAGGGTCCGTTCCGTTTCGAAACGAACCTGCCACGCTGACGCGGCGTCAGGTCAAGCCATTGGCGGCCAGTCCCTTGACACCGGTTTTGGCACGAGCTTCCGCCACCGCTTCTCCAGCGCGGCCCTCAGCCAGTCGGCGTCGACCTTCGTCAGGCGGGCCAGAACGATCGGATAGCCGCGATAGTGGTCGGTGATGTGGAAGGTCATCGGCTCCGCCTCCATCAGCATGTCGCGATGGTCGAGGCTGTCGACATAGACGACCACGCTGTCGTCCTCGGGCCTGAGGCGAGTGAAGAACTTCCCGGCAGCCTTGAACGACGGCCAGCCGTGCGTCGTGCCCGTCTCGGTGGCCGGGAAGGCCAGAACCATGGTGCGGAGGTTTTCGGGCGTCATGTCGCGACACTGGACCGACGCGGACGAAAGAAAAAGGCCGCGTCTCCTGCGAGACGCGGCCCTGATCGGTGTGAAGAGGCG
>CAMLNY010000135.1 GCA_946481405.1 uncultured Brevundimonas sp.
TCTCCTTCTCCAGGATCCAGCGCGCGTCGTATTCCCGGAAGCCCGTGGGCTTCACCAGCGGAATGGTCTCGAATTCGAAGGTGTTCGGAACCAGATCCTGGCGCGGCTTCAGCATGGCGATGTCCTTGAAGGAAGAGGGCTTCCAGTGGTCCGGCGGTATACCCGCCGGGTTGCAAGCGGACAACAACGCCTGATCCCTGTTATCGCTGCACTGCGAAACCCGTGCGACTCCCCCTGCTTGACCCCTGTGCAACGCGGTCCTACCCCGGAAGACCGAAACCGGAGAGCCCATGCCCCGTCTGATCCTGCTCCGCCACGGCCAGAGCCAATGGAACCTCGAAAACCGCTTCACCGGCTGGGTCGATGTCGATCTGACCGCGGAGGGCGAGGCCCAGGCGCGGCGCGGCGGCGAATTGATCGCCGAGGCCGGGTTCAAGCCGGCGGTCATGTTCACCTCGGTCCTGACGCGGGCGAAGCGGACGGGGGCGCTGGCCCTGTCGTCGGCGGGGCTCAGGGATGTGCCCGTGATCGAGGATTGGCGGCTGAACGAGCGCCACTACGGCGGGCTGACTGGTCTGGACAAGGCCGAGACCGCCCTCAAGCACGGCGAGGACCAGGTGAAGATCTGGCGCCGCAGCTACGACATTCCGCCTCCGCCGCTGGAGGCGGGCTCGGAATGGGACTTCTGGGAGGACGCCCGGTACGCCGGTCAGGACATTCCGGACACCGAAAGCCTGAAGACCACGCTGGATCGCGTCCTGCCCTACTGGAACGAAGTGATCGCGCCGCGTCTGAAAGCCGGGGAGGACGTGCTCATCGCGGCCCACGGCAATTCGCTGCGCGCCATCGTCAAACACCTGTTCGCTGTGCCGGACGACCAGATCGTCGGGGTCGAGATCCCGACCGGCAATCCGCTGGAGATCGATCTGGACGCGAACCTCAAGCCGACGGCCGCCCGTTACCTCGACACGGGCCGCGCGACCGAACTGCCGGCTATCGGATGAGCGAGGACGCGGTCTTTATGCGCCGGGCCATCGACCTGGCGCTCGACCGGATGGGCGAGACCTGGCCCAATCCGGCCGTGGGCTGCGTCATCGTCAAGGACGGCAAGGTGCTGGCCGAGGCTGCTACGGCGCCGGGCGGGCGCCCCCATGCCGAAGAACAGGCCGTCCCGGCCGCCGGGCCCGATGTCGCGGGCGCGACCGCCTATGTGACGCTGGAGCCCTGCGGCGCCCGCTCTTCGGGCCGGGCCTCCTGCGCCCAGTTTCTGGCCGAGGCGAAGATCGCCCGGGTGGTGGTGGCCGCGCTCGATCCGTCGCCCTTCGCTTCGGGGCGCGGCACCGAACGGCTGCGTCAGGCGGGACTCCAGGTCGAGACGGGGTTGATGAAGGATGAGGCCTCGGTCCTGTCCGAAGGTTTCCTGCACCGGCTGGAGACGGGGCGGCCGATGGTCCGCATCAGCGCCGACGGCAAGGGATTCGACGCCCGCTTCGCCGCCTCGCCGCGCGCCGATCTGGTGACCGAACTCAAGCGTCTGGGCGAGGCCGGCTACACGCGGCTGTGGACCGGCCCCGGCGAACTGGCGGACGCCCTGGCGGAGCAGGGTCTGCTGACGACCTGAACCGACCCGCCTGATATCTTGCAGAAAACCGGCGTTTCCGAAAACCTTCCTTAAGCGGAGGCGTCCCATGATGGGAGAATGTCAGCCGTCCAGGAAGGCGTCATCAGACGCCGCATCAGCCAGCAGGAGCTTGACGCCATCTGCGCGCGTCACGACCGCCTGTGGCAGGCGCGCCCCGGCGGCGCGCGGGCGGTTTTCGCCTGGATGGACCTGTCGGGCCTGAGTCTGAAGGGCCGCAATCTGGCGGACGCCGATTTCGCCGCCTCCTCGATGATCGGCTGCGACCTGACGGGCTGCAAGCTCGACAACGCCTCCTTCTTCGGGGCTGACATGCAGGACGCTATCCTGATCGACGCCTCCATGCGCCGGGCCGATCTGCGCGGCGCCTGCCTGCGCGGGGCGGACCTGTCGGGCGCGGACCTTTTCGAGGCCGATCTGCGCGAGGGCACCATCGCCTCCGCCGACCGCAAGGTCGGCTTCCGAGTCGTCGAGGCCAAAGGACGGGAGATCACCCAGGCCCAGGGCGCCAGTCTGGTGGGCGCCAATCTGCAGCGGTCGCGCCTGTCTGGGATCGCGGCCCAGTCGGCGGACTTCTCCGACGCGATCATGAAGGACTGCAAGCTGGTCCGGGCCAACCTCAAACAGGCGGTGTTCCGGGGCGCGGATCTGGCTGGAGCCGACATGTCGGGCGCCGACCTGACCGGGGCGGACCTGCGCGACGCGGTTCTGGTCGGGGTGAACGCGACGGCCTGGCGCACGGACGGAGCCAATCTGGACGGCGCCCTGACGGACAAGGGCTCGGCCGGCGAGCCGGTGGCCCAGCTGCCGGCCGCACACATGCTGCATGAACACGCCACCTGGTGCGAAAGCGGCGGAGTCGAGGGCCAGCCGTCGGTATTCGATCACGTCGACCTCCGCGGTCTCGGCTCGATCCCCGGGCTCAATCTGACGGCCCTGTCGGCCAAGGGGGCGGTCTTCTATGGCCTCAACATGGAGGGGGTGCAGCTGCAGGGCGCGCACCTCGAAGGCGCGGACCTGCGCTCGGTCAATCTGCGCGGAGCGGACCTGCGCGGCGCCCGTCTGACCGGTGCGCGGTTGAACGGGGCGGATCTGCGCGAGGCGCAGCTGGGACCGCTGATGCTGGGGCCGGAGCGACTGATGCCCGCCGACCTGACCGATGCGGTGCTTCGCTCCGCCGATCTTTCCGGAGCCGATCTGCGGCGCTGCGTCCTCACTGGCGCGGACCTGACCCGGGCCAATATGCATGGCGCCCAGACGCGCCACGCCGATTTCACAGACGCGGTTCTCGTCGGGGTTCGCGGACTTCAACGGGAGGGGGAACCGGTATGACGACGATGGTGAGACGCCGACTTGGACAGGGCGACTTCGACATGTTCGCCGCCGCGCACGAGCGGTTCGTCACCGGCAAGCCGGGCGGACGCAAGCTGTCGCTGAAGTTCATCGACCTGACCGGAGTGTCGATGGCGCACCGGATTCTGGACGACGCCGACTTCTCCGGCTCGGTGCTGGAAAACTGCAACATGGCGGGGGCGAAGCTGGAGCGCGCCATCCTGTTCGGCTGCGACCTGCGCGGCGCCGACCTGACCCGCGCCTCGCTGAAGCGCGCCGACATCCGCGGCACCTGCCTGCAGGGCGCCGACCTGTCGGAGGCCGACCTGACCCAGGCCGACTTCCGCGAAGGGGTCATCGCCGTTCCGCACGAAACCAAGGGTCTGGCCTCGGCCCGTCACGAAACGCGTCAGGGCGTGGCCGACGGCGCGCGCTTCTCGGGCGCGACCCTGGACGGATCGCGCTTCGACGGGGTCAGCGCCTGCAAGGCCGACTTCACCGACTGCTCGATGCGCGGCGCGCGCCTGACCGGCGCCAATCTGAAGGACGCCGACCTGTCCGGCGCCCTGCTGGAAGGGGCCGACGTCGGCGGGGCCAATCTGGCCGGGGCGCGGCTGTGCGGCTCCATCCTTACCGGGGTGGCGCTGGAGCGGGCGCGTCTGGACAAGACCGACACCACCGGCGCCGTGCGCGAGCCGACCGCGGCCGCCATCGCCCGGGCCGAGGAACTGTACCAGCTGGCTCTGGACGCCAATGCCTGGGTCGAGAGCGGCGGCGTTCTGGGCGGCCCGGCCGTTCTGGACGGCGAGGACCTGCGTCCGCTCGGCGATCGTCTGAAGGGTCTGAAGCTGTCGGCGATGAGCGCCAAGGGCGCCTGTCTGGCGGGCCTCGACCTGCGCGGCGCCCAGCTTCAGGGCGCCAATTTCGAAAAGGCCGATCTGCGCGGCGCGCTGCTGGGCAAGGCCGACCTCCGCGGCGCCCGCTTCGGCGAGGCCCTGATGACCAAGGCCGATCTGACGGCGGCCGACGTCAGCCCCCTGCCGCTCGGCCCGACGCGCACTGTGCCGGCCAATCTGGGCGGAGCGAAGATGCGCTACGCCGTTCTTCACCGCGCCGATCTGTCGAAGGCCAATCTGACGGCCGCCGACCTTCTGGGCGCCGACGCCGCGGGGGCCCGGCTCGAAGGCGCGGTTCTGGTGGACGCCTGCATGGACCGCATCACCGGTCTTTCTGTGCCGGCCGCCGCGGCCTGACACGAAAAAAGGGCGGCCCCGACGGAGCCGCCCTCCTCTACCCCGAAGAAACCGGAGCGCTTACGCGGCTTCGCCTTCGATGAGGGTTGCGTTCGACACGCCCGTCGCGATCTCGATGCGGCGGGGCTTCAGGGCCTCGGGCAGTTCGCGCTTCAGGCTGATGGCCAAGAGGCCGTTGTCGAGCGAGGCGGTCGTCACGACCACATAGTCGGCCAGCTGGAAGCGGCGCTCGAAGTCGCGCTCGGCCAGGCCGCGATGCAGATAGGTCTTGGCCGTGTCGTCGTTGGCGGTCTTGCGGCCGGTGACGGTCAGCTGGTTTTCCTTGGCCTCGATCGTCAGTTCGTCGGGCTTGAAGCCGGCGACGGCGATCTCGATCCGGTATTCGTTCTCGCCCGTGGTCTCGATGTTGTAGGGCGGCCAGCCGTTTTCCTGGCTGGTGCGCGCGGCGCTTTCCAGCTGACGGGCCAGACGGTCGAAACCGACGGCGGAACGATAAAGGGGGGTGAAGTCGATGGTACGCATGTCGATCTCCTGATCATCAGCAAGATTGAGCCGCCTCGCGTTTTCCCGAGACGGCGATGGGGATCAGTCCGAACGGTCCCTGCCGGGCCCCGTCTGGTCTGCAAGAGCCCGGGATCGGCGCTCTCGAACGAACAGGTGGGATGCCGAAGTGCGACGTCAAGGGCCGGACGGTTGCGGGATCGTCACTTGCCCATGGGCGGCCGGTCCTTAAGGTGCCGCGACCTCGTTTATCGTACCGGAGTAGACCATGCGTGCGATCCGTCTCGCCCTCGTCACGACCCTCGCTCTCGCCTCGGCCGGGGCAGCTTTGGCCCAGTCCATGCCGGCCTCCGGCGAGACCCCGGCCCAGCGCGCCGCGCGCCGCGAGGCCATGCCGCCGCCCGTGCTGGAAGAGGATGCGGCCCTGGAGGCCGCCGTCGCCTCCGAGACCCGTCCGGCCGCCGACCGGGCGCGCGACGTCTACCGCCATCCTTATGAGACTCTCACGTTCTGGGGCCTGACGCCCGGATCGACGGTGGTGGAGATTGAGCCTGGCCGCGGCGGCTGGTGGAGCGCCATCCTGCAGCCCTATGC
>CAMLNY010000136.1 GCA_946481405.1 uncultured Brevundimonas sp.
TCGTGGTCGGGGGGCTGAAGCACCGCGACTGGATCGTCGACCAGCTGGCCGAGCTGGAGATCGAGGCCCAGGTTCTTCTCGAGCCGGAGGCGCGGGATTCGGCCGCCGCCATGGCTGCCGCCGCCGCCTGGGCCGAGCGACACGATCCGACCGCGGTCATCGCCTTCGTCGCCTCCGACCACCATATTCCCGACCATGACGCCTTCCGGGCGGCGGTGACCGAGGCAGCCGGCGCGGCTGCCGGCGGTAGAGTGGTCACCCTCGGCGTCACGCCGTCCGAGCCGTCCCAGGCCTACGGCTACATCAAGCCCTCCGGGCGCGGCCTGACGGCGGTCGACCGCTTCGTGGAGAAGCCGGACCGGGCGCAGGCGCAGGCCTATATCGAGGCCGGTTATCTTTGGAACAGCGGCAATTTCATCGTCTCGGCCGCGACTCTGATCGGTGAGCTGGCCGCCCATGCGCCAGGCGTTCTGGACGCGGTCAGGTTGTCCCTGCCGGATCCGGAGGGCGGGCCCGTGCAGACCCTCGGCGCCGATTTCGCCGGGTCCCCGAAGATCTCGATCGATTACGCCGTGATGGAGAAGACCGCCCGCGCCTCGGTGCTGGAGGTCGACTTCGCCTGGTCGGATCTGGGGGCGTGGGACTCCATCGCCGCCTCTGGCGAGGGCGACACGGGCCAGCATATCTTCGAGGACGCGGAAGGCTGTCTGGTGCGGGCTCCCGACGGGATACTGGTCGCCGCACTGGGAGTGAAGAACCTCGCCATCGTGGTGGAGGAAGACGCGGTTCTGGTGTGCGATCTCAGCCAGTCGCAGGGTGTCAAGAAGGTCGTGGACCGGATCAAGGCCACGTCGCCGCAGCATCTCGATTTCGCCGGGGCGCCGCGCGAGGAGCTGGCCGAGGGCGCGGTGCGGTTCGCCGACTGGATGCGTCTGAGGGCCCTGCCGATCTGGTCGACACTGGGTCAGGCGGCCGACGGGGCGTTCGCCGAAGTGCTGTCGCTGGATGGGCGCGCCCTGGCGATGCCGCGACGCGCACGGGTGCAGGCGCGCCAGATCTATGTCTACGCCAACGCCGGGATGAACGGCTGGCAGGGGCCGTGGCGCTGTATCGTCGAGCGCGCGCTGGACCGGCTGTACACGGACTATCTGCGGCCCGACGGCCTGTGCCGGACGATGCTGACGCCCGAAGGCGCGCCGATGGACGACGCGGCCTACCTGTATGACCAGGCCTTCGTCCTGTTCGCCCTGTCGGCCGCGAAGAGCGCCGGGATCGACGATCCGACTCTGGAAGAGCGGGCGGTCAAGCTGCGCGACGCCCTGCTGGCGGCGGCGCCGGCGACCGGCGGCCTGATGGAGGCGGGAGACCAGCCGTATCAGTCCAATGCCCATATGCATCTGCTGGAAGCCTGCCTCGGCTGGGAGGCGGCGGGCGGGGACGCGGGCTGGACGGCGCTGGCCGACCGGGTCGTGGAGCTGGCCCTGACGAAATTCATCGACGCCGAGGGCGGGTTCCTGCGCGAGTTCTTCAGCTCTGACTGGAGCCCCGCAGACGGCGAGGACGGGCGACTGGTCGAGCCCGGACACCAGTTCGAATGGGCCTGGCTGCTGGCCCGGGTCGGCCGGACGCGCGGCCGGGCCGAGGTGACCGAGGCGGCCCGGCGACTTTATGCCTGGGGCCGTCGCGGGGTGCTGGAACGGCCGGTGGTCGCCATCGACGCGATGAACGACGACGGCTCGGTGCGCAGCCGCCGCGCCCGGCTGTGGCCGCAGACCGAGTGGCTGAAAGCCTCGTTGATTCTGGCGGAAAGCGCCACCGACGGCGAGCGGCAGCAGTTGATGGAGGATGCGGCGACGGCGCTGAGGGCCCTGTGGCTCTATCTGACGCCGGACGGCCTGTGGCGCGACAAGCACCTGCCGCAGGGAGGCTTCCTGGACGAGCCGGCCCCGGCCAGCTCCTTTTACCACATCGCCGCCGCCTTCGGTCAGCTGACCGAGACGGGGCGGTCGGAAGGGTTGCGCGGCATGTCGGGGCTGAGCCTCGGGTAGCGGCCCCAACGCGCATCACCGCGAGTTGTTCCATAAATCCCCTGCTCCGCTTGTGACCGGCCCGCCTTCGGGTAGGGTGGCCGCCTCGAAAGCAGAGTGCGAACATCATGACCCCTGCCCTGTCGCTACAAGGCCTTTTCTCGGGCAATGCCCGCTCCTTCGGGCTGGAGGGCGGATCGCCCGCCTTCGGCGATGTCGGCGGCTATACGCCCTGCGGCTGCTGCGGCGGCTTCCATGCGGTCTATGAGGACGGCGGCGAGGGTCCTGTGGGCCTGCTGAACGCTGACGATCGGGGCGGCTTGGGCACCAACGGCCGGACGTCGCTGACGACCACGGCCGCGGCCGCCCAGATCACCCGTTCGAACGTCGCCTGGACCAACACTCTCGGGACGGCCGGTAACGTGACCTTCTCGTTCCGGTCCACCGAACCGACTTCCATGCCGAGCGATATCACCGGCTTCACCCGCTTCACCGACGCCCAGATCGCCGCGACCCTGCTGGCGCTGGCGTCGTGGTCGGAGGTGGCCAACATCACCTTCACCCGCGTGTCCGATGTGGACGGCTATTCCGACAACGCCACCATGGTGTTCGGCAACTATTCGGCGGGGTCTGAAGGCGCGGCCGCCTTCGCCTATCTGCCGGCGAACCGGACGGTCGGAAACAACAGCGGCGACGTCTGGATCAACTCGACCCTGTCGTACAACCAGACGCCGGTTCTGCTGGGGTATGGCCAGCAGGTTCTGGCGCACGAGATCGGCCATGCCATCGGCCTGTCGCACCCGGCCGCCTACAACGCCGCGCCCGGTCAGAGCCTGACCTATGCGGCCAACGCCGGCTATTTCGAGGACAGCCGCCAGTACTCGATCATGAGCTATTTCAACGAAAGCAATACCGGCGGCAGCTTCGGCTCGGGCCGGTATTCGTCCGCTCCGCTCATGGACGACATCGCCGCCGCCCAGCGCCTGTACGGCGCCAATATGACGACGCGGACCGGCAACAACACCTATGGCTTCAACTCCAACGCCGGCCAGGCGTGGTTCAGCGCCAGCTCGTCCACGTCGGCGGTGATCTTCTGCGTCTGGGACGCCGGCGGCACCGACACCTTCGACTTCTCGGGCTATAACAACGCCCAGGTCATCGACCTGCGTCAGGGCAGCTTCTCGAACGTGGGCGCCCTGATCGGCAACGTCTCGATCGCCATCGGCGCGGTCATCGAGAACGCGATCGGCGGGACGGGGGCCGACACCATCTTCGGCAGCTCGGGCGACAACGTCCTGACCGGCGGGGCGGGCAACGACCGCATCGACGGCGGCCTGGGTTCCGACACGGTCGTGTTCAGCGGCAACCGCTCGCAGTACACGATCACCTGGAACGGCAATACGGCCGTCGTAACCGGTCCGGACGGGACCGACACCATCTCCAATGTCGAGTTTCTGCGCTTCGCCGACCAGACGATCGCCGCGGCTTTCACGGGCGGGCTGAACGTCAGCGGCGACATCCTGAACAACAGCATCAACGGCACGTCGTCGGCCGACACCCTGAACGGGCTGGGCGGCAATGACGTGCTGTCGGGTCTGGCCGGCAACGATACGATGGATGGCGGGTCTGGGGACGACAACATCTCCGGCGGCGACGGCGACGACATCCTGACCGGCGGCCTGGGCAACGACACACTGAACGGGGGCAACGGGATCGATCAGGTGACGTATGCCTCGGCGACCGGCGCCGTGACCGTCAATCTGTCGACCGGCGGGGCGACCGGGGCGGCCGGAACGGATGTGCTGTCAGCTATCGAATGGGTGATCGGCAGCACCTTCGCGGACGTGCTGACCGGAAGCGCCGGCAACGATCGTCTTGAAGGCAATGGCGGCAACGACGAACTCAATGGCGCCGGCGGTGACGACATCCTGATCGCCGGAGCGGGCGCCCAGACGGGCGGTGCGCCGGATGTGGTCAAGGCGAGGGCGACCGCCAATGCCACGACGGGCACCGCCGTCGTGCTGGACGGATCGTTCGACCTGCTGGCCAACGCTAATATCGCGAACTCGACGACCATCCCGCACGCCACTGTGACGGCAACAACGCATGGCGGATTCGAATATTATGCGGTGACCGTCGCAGCCGGTCAGTCCATCACCCTGGACATCGACAACGGCTCGTTCGACACGACCCTGCGCCTGATCGGGCCGAACGGGTCGGAAGTCGCGACGAACGACGACTCCACTCCCGACGGCGGTCCATCGACCGATTCGCAATTGACGTTCACGGCCACGACGGCCGGCGTCTACTACATTCTGGTCGGCGAATGGGAGGCGAACTCAGGATCGACCTTCACCAGCCGTGCGCCGGCCGCCGGCGGCACCTATACATTGCATGTCTCGGTCGCGAACCATGCGGTCGTGCCCCTGACCCTGACCGGCTCCACACTCAACGGCGGGGCCGGCAACGACAGCCTGTTCGGCGGCACCGCCGGCGACACGCTGAACGGCGGCTCCGGCAACGACGCCCTGAACGGCGGCGCGGGCGTCGACTCGGCAGTCTATCTCGGCGTGCGTCGCCAATACACGGCCAATTCGACCACCGTCTCGGGCAATGGCGAGGGTACGGACACCCTGGTCGATGTTGAAAACGCGGTCTTCGCCGACGGCACCCTGACGTTCAACGTGGACAGCCAGGCAGCGCAGGTCATGCGACTGTATGATGCAGCACTGGACCGCCAGCCTGACCAAGGCGGTTTTGAAGCAAACTTAGACGCTTTGGAGAGCGGTTTCAGTCTGGAAGCGCTTGCAGCAGCGTTCCTCGGGTCCCCCGAGTTCCAAGCCCGCTACGGTGGTCTTTCTAACCGCGAGTACGTCGAGCAGCTCTATCGGTTTTGTCTAAATCGGGAAGGGGACGTGGCGGGCGTTAACGCATGGACGGCGCAGCTAGATAGCGGCGTCACCAGAACGAACGTGCTGGTCGCGTTCTCGGAGAGCCAGGAGCATCGCAACCTGACCCAGGCAACGCTAAATGCCGGTCTGTGGGTCGCAAATGATCAGGCGCTGATAATCGCCCGAATGTATGACGCCACCTTCGACCGCCTGCCGGACCCAGGCGGGCTAGCGGCATGGACCTCGAATCTTGCGGGCGGGATGTCCTTGATCACCGTCGCAACGGCCTTTGCCGGTTCCGTCGAGTTCCAACAACGCTTCGGTTCGGTCTCGAACGATCAGTTCATTACGCAGATGTACCAGTTCTGTCTAAACCGGAACCCTGATCA
>CAMLNY010000137.1 GCA_946481405.1 uncultured Brevundimonas sp.
GCCCAGGCCATCTTCCCGGCCGTGGACCCGCTGGACTCGTCCTCGCGGATCATGGACCCGCTGGTCATCGGCGAAGAGCACTACAACGTCGCCCGCTCGGTCCAGGAAGTCCTGCAGCAGTACAAAGCCCTGAAGGACATCATCGCCATCCTGGGCATGGACGAGCTGTCGGAAGACGACAAGCTGATCGTGGCCCGCGCCCGCAAGATCTCGCGCTTCCTGTCGCAGCCCTTCTTCGTGGCCGAGCAGTTCACCAACTCGCCGGGCAAGTTCGTCTCGCTGGAAGACACGATCCGCTCGTTCAAGGGCATCGTGGCCGGTGAATACGACCACCTTCCGGAAGCCGCCTTCTACATGGTCGGCACCATCGAAGAGGCCGTCGAGAAGGCCGCCAAGCTGGCCGCGGAAGCCGCCTGAGCCATGGCCGGGAAACTCTCCTTCTCGCTGGTGTCGCCTGAGCGCGAGGTCTTTTCGGGCCTCGTGGATCAGGTCGACGCGCCGGGCGTCGAGGGCGACTTCGGCGTTCTGGCCGACCACGCGCCCTTCATGACCGCCCTGCGCGAAGGCCCGGTCAGGGTCTTCGACGGCGCCGCCAGGCGGACCTTCGAGGTCAAGGGCGGCTTCGCCGACGTGACCCCCGCCGGCCTGACCATCCTGGCCGAGGCGGCGACGGAAGTCGCGGCCGCGTAGGACAAGACGGACGGGCGATCGATGACCGCCCTCTGGTATCTGCTGGCAGCCGGCGCGGAAATCGCCGGCTGTTTTGCGTTCTGGGCCTGGCTGAGACTGGGCGGGTCGCCGCTGTGGCTGATCCCGGGCATGGTCTGTCTGGCGCTGTTCGCCTGGCTGCTGACGCGGGTCGATGCGGATGCGGCCGGCCGCGCCTATGCCGCCTATGGCGGGGTCTATATCGCCTGCTCCCTGTTGTGGCTGTGGCTGGTCGAGCATCGGGCGCCCGACCGCTGGGACCTCATCGGGGCGGCGGTCTGTCTGGCGGGGGCGGCCATCATCCTGCTCGGACCGAGGGGTGGTTGAAGGCGGGTCAATACGGCGACCAAACCGACCAGGTTTTCCGACCAGACTGACCAGTTTCTCGATCAAGATCGTCAACCGGACCAATCGGCTTGATCGGGGCCGAAACGGACCTAGATTGCCCGGCAGACGAGGCCACGTCCTCGCCCCGGCGCTCCAGCGGCGGGCCAAGCCCGGGACGGCCCGGCCTTTCGCAAGGAGGGCCGCGACCATGGCCTGGATTTCACTCATCATCGCCGGCCTGTTCGAGATCGTCTGGGCCTATTTCATGAAGCAGTCGCACGGGTTCACGCGGCTGTGGCCCACGGTGGCGACACTGGGCTTCATGGGCGTGAGCTTCGCCCTGCTGTCCTTCTCCATGAAGACATTGCCGATGGGCACGGCCTATGTGATCTGGACCGGCATCGGGGCGGTCGGGGCCTTCGTCGTCGGCGTGGTCCTGCTGGGCGAGACCGTGTCGTGGATGCGGGTGCTGGCGGCGATTCTGGTCGTGTCGGGCCTGATCCTGTTCCGGCTGGCGCCGGGCGGCGAGACGCACTGAGGGTGTGGGAGGGCGGATGCTGGAGCTGAGACCGAACTGCGAGTGCTGCGACAGGGATTTGCCGTTTGACAGTCCCGACGCCCGCATCTGCACCTTCGAATGCACCTTCTGCGCCGACTGCGTGGCTGGGCCGCTGAAGGGGGCCTGTCCGAACTGCGGCGGCAACTTCGCCCCGCGTCCGATCCGTCCGGCGGGCAAGCTGGCGCTGTTTCCGGCGTCGACGAAGCGGGTGGTGCGGGAGAGCTGTCCTTGAAACCTGCAAGGGTCGCGGAACAACGGTTTCCCGATTCGCCGAAGGCCTTCGCGTATGGTTAAGCTGGCGGCTTCCATGGAAGGGAAGCTCCAATGATCCGCTCGATCAGCCTCGCCGCAGTCGCCGCCATTTTGAGCGTGCCTGTGTCGGCCCAGACCGCCACCGACACGCCCGCCGCCGCGTTTATGCATGCCGTGCGCAGCGTCTGCGCGCCCAACGCCATGGGCGATCTGCCTCTGAACCCACCGTCGGCGGCACTGACCGCCGTTCATGTCGAACTGGTCGACGGCGGCGGCGATCCGGACACGCGCGGCGCCTTTCACGACATGCCGGTCACCATCGACTATGGCGCGGTCGCTTCGGCCAGCGGACAGATCGTCGTCGGTGCGGACGAGGCCGGCAGTTGCCGTGTCGCGGCCATCAACGTCACCGCGGCCGATGTGACGGCGATCACCGGCGCGCTCCAGGCGGCGGGCGGCGACTGGCGCCAGATCGCGGCCGACGCTTCGGCCGGCTCGGCGACCTTCAGCGGCACGATCGGCGCGGAGGACGCGATGATCGTCATCCTGACGCCGCCCGCCGGTTCGCACTGGGGCAAGGCCGGGATCATGGCCACGGTGATGAACCCGGCGGCGGGCGGCTAGGCTCCGGGAGTCGCGTACTTCGAGAAGGCCGCCACGACCTGTTCGTAGGCGGCCCGCTTGAACGGCACGATCAGGTCGCAGGCCTCCGACAGGTCGCCCCAGCGCCAGGCGTCGAACTCGATCTCGTGGCGGTCGAGGGCGATCTCCGAGTCCTGACCGGTGAAACGGAAGGCGAACCAGACCTGCTTCTGGCCGTCGAAGGGTTTCCTTCCCTCGGCCCTGTGCTGCGCCCTCAGCGCCTCGGGGAAGTCGTAGAGGATCCAGCCCTCGGTGCGGCCCATCAGTTCGGCCGAGGTGACGCCGGTCTCCTCCTCCAACTCGCGGCGGGCGGCGGCCTCGAGGTCCTCCCCCTTGTCGACGCCGCCCTGCGGAAATTGCCAGGCGTGACCGGTCGTCAGGCCGGCCCGACGGCCGTACCAGACCCGACCGTCCGCGTTGAACAGGACGATGCCGACGTTGGGGCGGTGGGTGGGGTGGTCTGCCATGAGGCAACAGGCAATAGGCAATAGGCAAGAGGAAGCAAGGCGGGTCAGGCGTTCAGCTGTTGCCTCATGCCTATTGCCTGTTGCCTCGACTTAGCGCCCCGGCCGTTGCGTCATCGACGACGCCGGGGCCAGTTGCAGGCCGCGGGCGTCCAGACCGGCGGTCCAGCGGGCGGCGGCCTCGACGGTGACCGGATAGGCGAAGCCGGTTCCCAGCGCCGCGCCGCGCGTCTTGGCGGCGGCTTCCAGCGCGTTCAGGCGGCCGATGATGGCGGCCGGGGTCTGGGTCTCGTCGATGATGGAATCGGCGCTGGCGCGGGCCCAGGCGCCCGGGCGGCGACGCGCCACGCCGTCGTCGAGGAAGGCGACGCCGCGCGTGCGCAGGGTCTGGAGGAAGGCGGCCATGCCCGTGTCAGAGGTCACGAAACGGTCGCCCAGATAGTTGGTGACGCCGAAATAGCCGGAGGCGCGACCCAGCAGCCAGTTCATCTTCGCCGCCACGTCGTCGGGGGTGGCGTTGGCCAGAAGGGTATAGGGGCCGGGATCGTTGTTCGGGTAGCCGGTCGGCTCCATCGGAATCTCGATCATCACCTCATGGCCCTGGGCGCGGGCGAGGTCGATCCAACCCTGCAGCCCCTGGGCGTAGGGGACGAAGCTGAGGGTCACGTCGGCCGGCAGGCGTTCGATGGCGGCCCGGGTGGTCACGGCGTTGAGACCGAGGCCGCCTACGATCAGGGCGACGCGCGGCTTGCCGTTCGGCTGGAACGGGCGGGCGTAGGCCTGGGCCGGAACGCGTCCGTCGGTGGCGATGACGGGCAGAGGACCCTGCGGGCCCGGCTGGCTGAGGCCCGCGATCGGAGCCTCGGGCAGGGGCGATGCGGGCAGGGCCGGGGCCGCGATGGCCGAGCCGCCGGCGACGGTCGCGCCGTCGGGCAGGGTGATCAGGGCGTCGCCGCCGGCCGCGCCGGAGGGATCGGCGTTGGGGTCGGCGCCCAGACCCTGCCAGGCGGCGAACCCGCCCATGGAGAAGGCTTCCAGACCCGTGGGGGCGGGCGCCTCGACCGGGGCCTCGCGATGCAGGGCGACGCGGGCGGTCGGCGTCCCTGCGCGCGGATCGCCGAGCACGGTCAGGAAGAGGGCGACGGTTCCGAGCAGCAGCAGGCCTGCGGCGCCCACCATGACCGGGGGCTTTTTGAAAACGGCGGCGGCCGATTTCAGGTCGAGCTTCGGCAGCCGGCCCGCGGGCGGGGCGCCGGCCGTGGCGGCGAGGGCGGACTGACGCTTGGCGAACATGGACGGGCGAAGGCTCTGGATCCCTGACGACCGGACGGATTCCGGACGACGATCATCTCAGGCGACTATGGACGGGCGGCGGTTAAGAAAGCCTAACGGGCCGTTATGGATGTTCGTTAGCGAACGGGCCTGGAGCGGTCCGGTCGCGGTCAACCCGGAACTCTTTGCGACAGTAGCGCTTGAACAGTCCTCTCAGTCTCTGGAAGGGCTATCCATGACCGACTATTCCATTCGCGATCTTCACGACCATCCGCCGCATGTGCTGGTGTCCTGGCCTGCCGTGATCGCCGGCGCCGTGGTCGCCGTGGCCGTCGGAGCGATGCTGAACCTGCTCGGCGTCGCGCTCGGCGCGGGGGCGTTCAACCCCTACGACCTCGACGGCGGCGATGCGGAAGGCTTCGCCGCGGCGGCGGGCATGTGGGCCGTCGTCGCCAACTCCATCGCCCTGTTCGTAGGCGGCGCGGTCGCCAGCCGGGCGGCGAAGTACGCCGATCATCACAAGGGCGCCCTGCACGGGCTCAGCGTCTGGGCGATCGCCTTCCTGCTGGCCATCCTGATCGCGTCGGGCTCCGCCGCCGTGAACACCGCCAGCGTCGCGGGCGGCGAGGCGACCCGCATCAACGCGGGAGAGACGGTGGTGGGCGACGCGCTGAGCCCCGATTCCCGCGTGGTCGAGGGCGCCCTGATCGTTCCTCCGACCGAACGGGTGGAGGCTGAAAACACGGCCGACAACACGGCCACCCTGGCTCTGTGGGGTTTTCTGACGATGTTGCTGAGCGGCATCGCTGCCGTGTTCGGCGGCCTGTACGGGACGCGCAATCACCGCTGGCTGGCCAAGGCCGGGCTTGAAGGCCGGAGCCGCGTGGAGGCGTCGCGCGATACGACGACCGAAGCGCGCGAGCCGCACAAGGTCTATCCGGCCCCGCGCAGCTAAGCCCTGTTACGAATGGGTGAGGACGCCGGCCGTGATGCGGCCGGCGTTTTTGCGACAGCCTATTCCTCGGTCGTGTCGATCGCGGCCGTCTG
>CAMLNY010000138.1 GCA_946481405.1 uncultured Brevundimonas sp.
GGCTGATGCTCAGGTGCCAGCGCGAGATGCCCAGCTCCGACGCGATCCGCCGGCGGCTGCTGGAGATGGGCTTCTGCACCGGCGTCTGCTCGGGCTCGACCGTCTTCCAGCTGACCTCTGCGGTGAACACCGAGGGCGGGCCGCTGAAGGGCTTCGAGATCAGCTACCAGCAGCCGTTCCGCTTCCTGCCGGGCATCTTCCAGAACTTCGGCGTGCAGGCCAACTACACCCACGTTGAATCCGAGATCGACTACTGCAACGACGCGCTGTGCACGACCTTCGTGACCAACGACCTGATCAACCTGTCGCCGGAAGCCTACAATGGCACCCTCTACTACGAGGATGAGCGGTTCTCGGCGCGCATCTCGGCCTCCTACCGTCAGCAGTATCTGCAGAACGTCCCGGGCCGGAACGGCAACCTGATCGAGGGCAAGAACGAGACCCTCAACTGGGACGCCTCGGCCTCCTTCAACCTGACCGACCAGATCAGCCTGACGTTCGAGGGCCTGAACCTGACCGACGAGGAAAACCACCAGTACGTCGGCGACGACAGCCGCCAGTCGACGTCGGTCTATCACCACACCGGCCGCCAGTTCTATTTCGGCGCCCGCTATCGCTACTAAGCTTCGTTCTCTCCTGAACGACTAACTGCCGGGGAGGGGAGACCCTCTCCGGCCTTTTCTTGTCCGGAGGTCGGGCGCATCGTCGGAGCGACTCCGGAGGATCCCATGCGCCCGATCATCACCGCCTTCGCCAGGTCGCCCGATCGCGGCCGGGGTCTGGCGCGCGACACCCGCGTCCGCTGGGCGCTGGAAGAGGTGGGCCAGCCTTACGACGTCCGACTGCTGTCCTTCGCGGAGATGAAGGAGCCGGCGCATCTCGCGCTGAACCCTTTCGGCCAAATCCCGACCTATGAGGACGGCGAGGTCGCCCTGTTCGAGTCCGGCGGCATCATCCTGCGCATCGCCGAAACCCACGCGGGCCTGCTGCCCGTCGATGGGGCCAGCCGGGCGCGGTCGATCATGTGGATGTTCGCGGCGGTGAACACGGTCGAGCCGCCGATCGTCGACCGCACCATGGTCTTCCTGTTCGAGCGGGAAGAGCCCTGGTTCGAGGCGCGGCTGAAGGCGGTCGAAGCCCTGTGCCGCCGTCGGCTGGATCAGCTCTCGGCACATCTGGGCGACGCGGAGTGGCTGGAAGGCCAGTTCAGCGTCGGCGACCTGATGATGATTTCGGTGCTTCAGCGACTGGGGTCTTCGGGCATCGTGGAGGAGTATCCGAACCTCGCGGCCTGGGTCGCCCGGGGCGAGGCGAGGCCGGCCTGGCAACGGGCCTTCGCCGCACAGTACGCGGTGTTCGAGGCGGCGCAGGTCCGGGCCTAGCCCGCCGTCCTCCGGCGACCTGTCACCACGACATCGACCGTCCGGTCGCGACGCAGGCGGGTGATGCGGCTGTCCAGCGCCTGGGTCACGTCGCCGACGGTGACAGTGGTGACGACGCGATAGTTATTGGAGGTGAACCCGACACCGGTCAGGGCGGGGGCGCCCTCGGTCGAGAGATCGCCGGGCAGGAGCAGGCCTTTGCGGGTGCGGACCTCGATCAGTTTGCGCGCCACCTCCGGATCCTTGGTCAGCAGGGTCAGCAGCGGCAGACCGACGGTGTTGAGATTGATCGCCGCATCCTCGGGCAGGATGGTCGTGAAGGGCGCGAGCTTGTCGAGCTCGGCGCGGGGCACGCCCGCGGCGACGATCAGACTGTCGTCGGTCAGGGGACCGGCCACGCGCACCACGGTGGCGATGCGGATCAGGTTGGCGAGATCGACGTTCTGTTGCGCGCCGATGGCCTGGAACAGGGCGATGGGCGCGGCCTCGCCGGTGTGCAGGCTGTTCAGATTGAAGCGGCTCTGGTCGTCCTCGATGGTCAGGGCGAAACGGCCGCCGGGCACGGCGATCGCCTGCTGGCCCAGCTTCGCCCAGTCTTCGGACAGATTGTCGGTCCCGGCCGCCACCAAAGCGTCCCGTCGTAGCGTCGTGACGGCCGACAGCTCGCCCGCGCGAGCGTAGGCGTTGGCCTGTGCCGCGTCGCGCAGTCGGGTCGAGCGCTGCACCTCGATGTCCTGGGTGGAGACCATGATCAGCACCGCGACGCTGGCGACGGCCAGCACCAGCAGGACGTTCAGAAGGATCATGCCCTCGCGGCGGCTGAGCTTGATCCTCATGGCTGTCCCTGCGGGACGGCCGGGGGCGGATTCATCAGCGGGATCGAAGCGACGCGGCGCAGGGTGGCCGTCGGCTGGCCGTCCACGCCTGTCAGGGTCAGGTCCAGCGCCACGGCGGTGACGCCTTCGTCCGGGGTCGGCGCGGTCGGCAGGGGCAGACCGTCAGGACCCGGCGTCGGCAGAGGCGGGGGCTCTTGCGGCCGGGGCCAACTGTCCAGCCAGTCGCCGCGCCGTCGATGGAAGGTCCAGCGCACGCTCGATACCTCGGTCAGCAGGGTCTGGACCCGCTCTCCACCCGGACCGGTGACGGTGCGGGTCATGGCGTCGCCGTTCAGGTCGTAGCGGATGGTGACGACATTGCCGCCGATGTCCGCCTTCTGCAGCGAGAGCGAAGCCGCCCCGCCGCCGAGCGCGCCGGTGATCTGGTCGAGGTCCGACGAGACGACCAGCATGGCCCGCTGGATCTCCGCCATCCGGCCGAGGCGGCCGTCGGTCGCGTCCTGTGTCCGCAGCACGCTGTTCAGCAGGATGAAGCCCGCGACCCCGATCAGGGCGAACAAGCCCAGCGCGATCAGTACCTCGATCAGGGTGAAACCTTTGCGACAGCGCTTCGCAAGGGCCGCTCGCGTGTTATCCCCGGGCGAACGGAGACACGCCGATGCTGAAGGTCTGGAGAACGCGCGAGGGCGAAGGCGGCCGGGCCGGGGGCGCATTTCAGTTCGAGCGCCTGACGGTGAAGGTGACCCGCTGGCGCGTCGTGCTGGGTGGCGTCGCGGTCGGCGCATATGCGCTGGGCCTGATCGCCATGGCGCCGTCCGAGATCATCGTGGCGAAGTCGTCGAACGGAGAGCGGCAGGCGGTCGGGACCGTCTGGGCCGGGGAGCGCGCCATGCCGGGCGGGTTCGGCGCGCGCTGGGAAGTCCTGCCGTTCAGCTCCATCGCCAACCTGTCGGGCGCGCTGCGGTTCGGTCTACGCGGACCGGACACAACCGCGACGGCTGAGGCTCTGGTGCGGCCGGGGCGGGTGCTGGTGCGCGATCTGGAAGGGACGGCGTCGCTCAGGATGCTGAACGCCGTGGCGCCCGGCCTGCCGTTCGCCTGTTCCTCGGTCATGCGGCTGGACGTGGCCGAACTGTCGCTGCGTGGGACGCCGAGAGGGGCGGGGACGATGACCAGCGCACCGGCCGATTGTGCGCCGACGACCGGGGGGGCGGCGACGCCCGTCCCGGGGCTGAACGGCGTGGTCTCGTCCGACGGAGCTGCGACGACGGTCGTCTTCGCGCGCGGCGACACGGCGGCCGAGGTGATGAAGGCGCGGGTGCAGGCGGACGGCGGCCTGACCGCCTCGGTCGAGCCGGGCGGCGTCGGCCTGCTACCGGGAGTCGGGGCGCCGGTGTCGATCGAGACCAGCCTGTAGGCGGACGTGGTCACAGCCCGGCGAGGTTGTTGAGGTTCACGATCGGCATCAGGATCGCCAGCACCATCAGGAGCACGATCCCGCCCATCACCAGAAGCACGCCGGGCTCGACCAGCGACACCAGCGCCTGAACCAGCGAATCCAGCTCCTGCTCCAGATCCTGGGCCGCGCGTTCCAGACCGTGGCCCAGCTTGCCCGATTGCTCGCCCGCCGCGACGATGGCCAGCAGCAGGGGCGGGAAAACGTCGGCGTCGGCCATGGCGCGACGCAGGGACGACCCCTCGCGCACCCGGGCGGCGACCAGCAACGCACGCTCGCGGGCGAAACGGTTGGGGGTGACGGCGGCCGAAGCCTGCAACGCCTCGACCAGCGGCACGTCGGAGCGGACGAGGGTCGCGAGCGATCCTGCGAACCGCGCGGCGTTCAGATGCTGGACGAAGCCGGCGAAGGGCGGGGTCTTCAGCAGGAATTCGGCGAAGCGGCGCGCGTTCTCCGGCACGGCCAGCCAGCGGTTCCAGACGACACCCGCGATTACGAGCGCGATAAGCACATAGACACCGAAGGTCTGGACGAAGGCCGAGAGCGCGATCAGGGCGCGGGTCAGGACGGGCAGTTCGGCGCCGCGCGAGACGAACACCTTCACGATGTCCGGCACCACATAGATCATCATCAGGGTGATCATCAGCAGGGACACCCCCGCCAGCAGCGCGGGATAGAGCAGAGCCAGCTGGACCTTGCGGCGGGCCTTTTCCTGATTGCCGACGAACTCGGTCAGGTGGGCGAGGACCGTCGACAGCTTGCCGGCGCTCCGCTACTGGTGCGACGTGACGTAGTCGACAGCTTGCCCGACTGTTCGCCCGCCGCGATCGAGGCGCGGTAGAACTCCGGGAAGACCTTCGGGTGGCGGGCGAGGGCGGCGGCGAAGCTGCGGCCCTCGAGGATCGCCGAGCGGACGTCGGTCAGGACGACGCCGATGGGCTGGCCCTCGGTCTGCTGGGCGGCGATGCGCAGCGCCTCCTCGATGCGGATGTCCGAGCCGATCAGGGTCGAGAGCTGGCGGGTGATGGCCGAGAGGGTCCTGGAGCTGACCTTGGGGTGGAAGATCACGACGCCCTTGCTAAGGTCGGTCTTCATGCGCTCGCTCGCCAGGGCGACCGAGGTCGGCAACAGGCCCCGGTCGCGGACCAGCTGGCGCGCGCCGACGTCGGAGGCGGCCTCGATCGTGCCCTTGTGCGGCTTGCCTTCCGCATCGACGGCCTGCCAGGCGAAGACCGGCATCAGACGTCCTCGCGAACCACGCGGGCGACTTCCTGCACGGAGGTCTCGCCGGCCATGGCTTTGGCCGCGCCGTCGTCGAGCAGGCTGGGACCGCGCTTCCGCGCCAGTTTCAGGAGGTCGGCCTCGGACGCGCCGTCGTGGATGGCGCCCTGCATCTTCGGATCGACCTCGATGACCTCATAGACGCCGAGCCGGCCCTTGTAGCCTTCGCCCCGGCACTCGGGGCAGCCGACGGGGCGGAAGACGCGGGCGCCGACGGCGATGGCGCCGCCGGTCATCTCGCTGTCGGCAA
>CAMLNY010000139.1 GCA_946481405.1 uncultured Brevundimonas sp.
ATGGTCGCTTCCAACGCCGATGTGGTCCACACCTACGACCAACTTCTTGGCCGAATCCCGCGCGGAAAGGCCAAGGCGAAGTCGCTGAAATCGAAGCGGTTCTCCATGTCGCTGTTCGTGCTGCATTTCGGCACGTCAAAGCCCCAGCCGCAGCTGGCCCACCACACCATCTGCTTCGGCCCGCGCTATCGCGAGCTGATCGCCGAGATCTTCTCCGGGCCGGAACTGCCAGAGGACTTCTCCCTCTATCTGCACGCGCCGTGCGCCACGGACCCGTCGATGGCGCCGGAGGGAATGAGCAGCCACTACGTTCTGTCGCCGGTGCCGCATCTGGGAGCCGCCGACATCGACTGGTCGGTGAAGGGGCCGGAATACCGCGAGAAGATCATCGACTATCTGGAGGCGCGCTACATCCCGAACCTGAGGCGCGATCTGGTGACGACGCGCATCTGGACGCCCGCCGACTTCAAGGAGGACTTGAACGCCCATCTCGGTTCGGCCTTCTCGCTGGAGCCCATATTGACGCAGAGCGCCTGGTTCCGGCCGCACAATCGCGACGACGTCATCTCGAACCTGTATGTTGTCGGCGCCGGCACCCATCCCGGGGCCGGCATTCCCGGCGTGGTCGGCTCGGCCAAGGCGACCGCGGGGCTGATGCTGGACGAGGCCCCGAAAGCACGATGACCGACGCCGTCCTCGCCGCCTCGAAAGCCTCGATCACCAAGGGGTCGAAGAGCTTCCGCTCAGCCTCGCGGCTGTTCGACCCCGCCGTGCGCGAGGACGCCTGGCTGCTCTACGCATGGTGCCGCGCCTGCGACGACGAGATCGACGGACAGGACCACGGCTTCGGCCACGAGAATCTGTCGGTCGAGGAACAACAGCGTCGTCTGGCCCGTCTCTACGACATGACCCGGCGCGCCATGACGGGCGAGCCCATGCCCGATCCAACCTTCGCCGCCTTCCAGCGCGTGGCTATCCGCCATCGTCTGCCCGAGCGCTGGGCCATGGACCTGATCGACGGCTTCGCCATGGACGTGGAGCACCGGGAGTACCGGACGCTGGACGACGTCATGGCCTATTGCTGGCACGTGGCGGGCGTCGTCGGGGTGATGATGGCGCGGGTGATGGGGGCGACCGATCCTGACGTGCTGCGGCGAGCGCAGGATCTGGGTCTGGCCTTCCAGCTCACCAACATCTCGCGCGACGTGATCGAGGATGCGGAGGACGGGCGGGTCTATCTGCCGTCCGACTGGCTGGTCGAGGCGGGGCTGGAGCCGACGGCCGAGGCCGTGGCCGATCCAGCCAACCGGCCGGCGGTCCATGCCGTGACCGAACGCCTGCTGGCCGTGGCCGAACCCTATTACGACAGCGCGCGCGACGGGCTGCGCGGCCTGCCATTCCGCTCGTCGATGGCGATCGCGGCGGCGCGGGGCGTCTACCGCGAGATCGGCCGCAAGGTGCGTCGGCGCGGACCGGGCGTCTGGGTCAAGCGGGTCTCGGTCGGCAAGGCGATGAAGCTGTGGCTGTTCGGGCGCGGCGCCCTGATCGCGGTCTGGACCCAGATTCTGGATCGCGGCAAGGCCCCGCCGCCGCGCGCCGCCCTATGGACGCACGTCTGAGCGACGCTCGGCCCGCCGGGCCTTCAGGGTCTTGCTGAGTTTCTGCGGGTCCGGTGCGAAGACGAAGCCGAACGACACCGCCCCCTCCCGGGTCTGCACCGCGTGATGCAGCTTGTGCGCCTGGACCAGTCGGCGGGCGTAGCCGTTCTTCGGCATCCAGTTCCACGGCCACCGCTGATGCACCAGGCCGTCGTGCACGAAGGCGTAGACCGCGCCGTAGAGCGTCACCCCCGTGGCGATCGCATAGACCCACCACAAGCCCGTCAGCCAGCCGGTCAGGAACAGGCCGAAGCCCACGACCGAGCCCACGACGCCATAGAGGTCGTTCTTCTCGAAGGCCTTTTCGTGCGGCTCGTGATGATCGCGGTGCCAGTTCCAGCCGAGCGGGCCGTGCATGACATACCGATGGGTCCACCAGGCGACGCCCTCCATCAGAAGGAAGACGGCGAGCGTGAGCAGGGCGAACCAGACGGGAAGCATGGCGCGATCCTACGCCTCCACCACGGCGGTTCCAACCGGCGGCCGGGCCCGCTAAGCAGGCGCCATGACCGACGACGCGATCCGCGCCCGCAAGGACCAGCATCTGGACGTCGTCCTGTCGGGCGCGGGGCGCCATGCGCGGGACGCCGGGTTCGATGCGATCCACTTCGTGCACGAGGCCCTGCCGGATCTGGATCACGCCAAGATCGATCTCGGCGCCGACTTCCTGGGGCGGCGGCTGAAGGCGCCCCTGTTGATCAGCTCCATGACCGGCGGCCCGGCGCGGGCGGAGGCGATCAACGCCCATCTGGCCGAGGCGGCGCAGGCTCTCGGAATCGCTCTGGCCGTGGGGTCGCAGCGAGCGGCGCTGGAAGGGGTGGACAAGGGGCTCAGCGGAACCCTGCGGGATCGGGCGCCTGACACGCCGATCCTGGCCAATATCGGCGCGGCCCAGCTGACGCGCGGTTTCGGCATCGATGGAGCCAGACGGATCGTCGACATGATCGGCGCCGATGCCCTGATCGTACATCTGAACCCCCTCCAGGAAGCCTGTCAGCCCGAGGGCGACCGCGACTGGTGGGGTGTCGGCGCGGCGCTGGAGGCGCTGGTGCATCGGCTGGAAACGCCAGTGGTGGTCAAGGAGACGGGCGCCGGCCTGTCCGCGGCGACCGCGCGGCGTCTGGCCGGGATGGGCGTCGCGGCGCTGGACGTGTCCGGGGCGGGCGGGACCAACTGGGGCCTGATCGAGGGGGAACGGGCGACCGATCCCGCCGACAAGGCCCATGCGGTCGCCTTCGCCGACTGGGGCATACCGACCGCGGCCGCGATCGCCCGGGTCCGCGCCGCCCTGCCGGACATCACCCTGATCGGGTCGGGCGGAGTGCGCGACGGCGTCGATGCGGCCAAGGCCATCCGGCTGGGCGCCGATCTGGTGGGGCAGGCGGCGGGCGTGCTGCAGGCGGCGACCGTCTCGACCGAGGCCGTGGTGGATCACTTCCAGACGGTGATCCGCCAGCTGCGGACGGCCTGCTTCTGCACCGGATCGCCGAATGTGGCCGCGCTGAAGCGGGCTCCGCTACAATAGGCCGGCTCGCCTTTCGCGTGTTCAAAGAAACCCGTTAAGGTTGTTTTAAGAATCGAGTATGAAGCTCGGGTTGCTGGAGACCCCGAGCGTGACCGTCCATCCCTTTCCGACCCCGTCGATACGACTGACCCGCGCCGCCCCGCGCCGGGTGGTCGGCGACCGCGTCGAGTGGATGCTGGCGGCCGTGCTCGTGATCGCCCTGATCGCGCAGACCGGGCTGGTGATCGCCGGCTGGCTGGTCGGCTAGTCGGTCACTCGGGCCAGACCGTGACCGCGTCGGGCCAGACCTTCCGATTGGGCGAGCCCGTGTAAACCCAGTCCAGGGTCCGGGCCAGCGACCGGGCGCCATGGCGCTGAGCCGGAGAGGCCTTCGGCAGGCCGTGCATCTCCCGCGCCCAGTCGGGCAGCAGGTCGGCGCCGGCGGCCATGATCATTCCCGCCGCCAGTCCCTCTGCCGGGCCGCCGATCCTCTGGCGCATGACCAGGGCCGCGACCTCCCGCGTGCGGGCGTCGGCCTTCAGCTGCGGGCGCATGGACTGGATCAACGCCTCGGCCTCGGCGCGTGTGCGAGGCACGGGATGGGCGCCCAGCGCCAGCCCGATGCGCGCCATCTCGGCGAAATAGGCGTCCTGATCCGCGATCGGCATCGACGGCTCCTGATACCTTACCCAGGCGTCGAGGAAGCTCCTGATCTCGGTCACATGCACCCAGGCCAGCAGGGTCGGGTCGTCGACCTTGTAGGGCGTGCCGTCGGGCAGGGTCCCGCCGAGTTTGCGATGGATGCCCTTCACCCGTTCGATCGCCGCCTCTCCGTTGCGGGCGTGATCGAAGGTGGTCACGGCGATGAACTTCGCCGTCCGGCGCAGACGGCCGTGCATGTCGGCGCGAAAGTCCGAGTGATCCCAGACGCCGGCCAGCACCGCCGGGTGCAGCATCTGCAGCAGCAGGCCCGAGACGCCGCCGATCATCATGGTGACGATGTCGCCGTTGACCCGCCAGGCCACGGCGTCTGTCGGAAAGAGGGCGTCGGCCCGACGCAGGGCCGGGCGCTCCCCGGCCTCATAGTCGTTGAACAGCTGGTTGATGCGCCGCCGGACCGCGACCTTGACCGGGTTCAGCGGCGACATGTCAGGCCGCGTCCCGCCAGGCCTTCAGGGCGTCCAGCGCGCGCACGCTCATCAGCCGCTTCCTGGCCCTGCCGCGTTCCTTCACCGGGATCTTGGCGCCGGTCTCGTCGACCTTGGGCGGGGCGAGTGGGGGCAGAAGTCCATAGTTGATGTTCATCGGCTGGAACTTCGAGCCTTCCAGATGGCCGCCGGTGATGTGCTCGACCAGGGCGCCGATGGCCGTGTGGCCTGCCGGAGCCTCCAGCGGCTTTCCGAGCCGCTCGGCGGCGGCGAGACGGCCGGCCAGAAGACCCGTCGCCGCGCTCTCGACATAGCCTTCCACCCCGGTGACCTGACCCGCGAACCGCAGGCGCGGCATCGGCTTCAGACGCAGCTGGCGGTCCAGCAGGCGGGGCGAGTTCAGATAGGTGTTACGGTGCAGGCCGCCGAGACGCGCGAACTGGGCGTTCTGCAGACCCGGGATCATGCGGAAGGTCTCGGCCTGCGCCCCATGCTTCAGCTTGGTCTGGAAGCCGACGATGTTGAACAGGGTGCCCAGCGCATTGTCCTGACGCAGCTGGACGATGGCGTGAGGCTTGACCAAGGGATCGCGGGGATTGGTCAGGCCGACGGGCTTCATCGGGCCGTGACGCAGGGTCTCGCGACCGCGCTCGGCCATGACCTCGATGGGCAGACAGCCGTCGAAGTAGGGGACGTTCTCCCACTCCTTCGATTCCGCCTTGGGCCCGTTCAGCAGGGCGTCGATGAAGGCGTCGTACTGTTCCTTGTTCATCGGGCAGTTGACGTAGGCCGCGGCGTCTCCGCCCGGGCCTTCCTTGTCGTAGCGCGACTGACGCCAGGCGATGTTGAAGTCGATCGAGTCCGCATGGA
>CAMLNY010000140.1 GCA_946481405.1 uncultured Brevundimonas sp.
CCGCGGCAGCCTCCGCTGCCCGCGCCGGCACACCATCCAGCGCATCGGGTCGATAGTCGTCGCTCATCCACCGCCTCCATCCGGCCAGGCCGCCATCAGTCGCTCGAATTCACGCCGCCCCAGCGGCGCGGCGCCCGGGGCCGCATCGGTCAACATCCGCCACTCCGCCAGCGACAGCCGCCAGAACGCCTCTGGCCCGAGGCCGAGCTCGCCTGCGAGAACGCCCTCGCCGCCGCCGCGCAACAGCGCCGCGAGCACGGCCATCAGATCGCACGCCGACAAAGCCCGCATTCGCTCCGCCAGGGCCGCGACCCCGGACACGCCCAGCGCCGTCTCGATTTCCGCCAACGCCCCAAGGGTTAGGCACAGCCGCCGCTCTTCCCCCGCCAGGACTGCGAGGGCCTCGCCCCGCACGCCATTCACCCCGCTCATGCTGCGGCGAACGCCACTGCGCCCCCGCTGGCCAGGCTGATCGCAAAGGTCGCTTCGCCCTCATGGTCGCCGGCATACTCGAGTGCCGAGACCAGGAACGGCCCCTCCAACGTCCCGAAATCGGGCACCACCAGCCGCCAGGTCTTCAAGCTTTGATCGAAGAAGGCTTCCCGGATCAGGGCGTCGGACGCGGCGTCTCGAAAGATCCCCTGCCCCGACACCGCCGCCGACTTCGCCCCGGCGCCGCCCAGCAGCTCGCGCCACCGTCCGGTGCTGTCCGCATCCGTCGCGTCCACGATCTTCGCGTTCAGCGAGATCGTCCGCGCACGGAGGCCTGCGACCGTTGTGAACACGCCGGGCGCGCTCTCGATCTTCAGCAGTATGTCCTTCCCGCGCTGTGCGGCCATGGTCTTCTCCTTCAGAGGTCTTCGGTTACGGCCCGGATGCGGATCACGCCCCAGGTCCGCCTGTGATCGCTGGAGCGGAACACGTCGGCGTAGGTCGCGCGGATCGACACGGCGCGAACGCCATCCGCTTCCAGCGGCGCCTCGTGGACCGCCGCCCGCACCGCCGCGCAAACAGCCTTGGCCTCTTCAGTCCCTTCGAACCGCGAGGCGCATCGCAGCGACAACTGATGCTCGACCCCGCATCCCTCCGCCTCGACCGGTCGGCTTTCGGATCGGCCGATCAGCAGATGCGGATAGGCCGCGCCTCTAGGCGCATTGTCCCAGATCCGCGCCGGGTCGCCCAGCAGCGCCTGCAACGCTCCGTCCGCGCGCAGGTGCGCAATCAGCGCCTTCTGCAGCGCCGCTTCATGTCCGCTCATCGGGTCCTCTCGATCTTCAGGGTCACCCGGCCGGGTCGATCCGGCTCGCCGCTCACGGCCATGAGGGTCCAGTCGCCGCCGCCGAAGCGGATCACCCGGCCCTCGATCAGCCGCGGATCAAGCCGTGTTTCTGCCGTTGCAGCTTCGATTCCGGACGTCGCGCCGGCTTCCGTCCGATCTCGCCGACTTTGGCGAACGACGCGCAGCCAGGCCGACCCCAAAGGGTGATAGCTGGTCACCTGTCCGCCATAGGGTGTCTCCGCCTCGACCGGCTCCAGCAGTTCCGCCAGCACCCTCACAGCCGCACCACGCGGTACGGGGCGATCCAGGCCTCCACCGGCCGGATCGACATCTCGACCTCGCCCCGCTCATAGGCCCGGAGCGCCAGCATCAACACAGCCAGCCGCAGCGGCGCCGGCGAGGTCGAAGTCAGGCTCAACCCCGCCTCCCCCTCCACCCGCGTACGGGCCGCATCGATTAACGTCTGGATGAGCCCGTCCTCGACCTCGTGCTCGACGCGCAGGAACAGCTTCGCCTCCGTGAGGCTCACGGGTGCGGTCATGGGAAACCTCTCGATGTCGGAAAAAATCGAGGGCTTAGGTCTTGGGAATCAGGGCTTGGGGTCGTGACCCGCCCGTCCTCGCCCAGTCCTAAGCCCTGCTCACTAAGCCCTCGCGAGCGTCAGCTCGCCGCGAACTTCATCACCTTGATGGCGTCGAAGTTCTGGATGCCGCCGCCGACCCGTTTGGTCGTGTAGAACAGCACATAGGGCTTGGCCGAATACGGGTCCCTCAGCACCCGCACGCCCGCTCGATCCACGATCAGATAGCCGCGCTGGAAGTCGCCGAAGGCGATGGCGTGGCTGTTGGCGGCGATATCCGGCATGGTCTCGATCTCGGTCACCGGATAGCCCAGCAGTGACGCCGTTTCGCCCGGCCGCGTCGCCGGCGACCAGATGTAGTTGCCGTCCGCGTCCTTGAATTTGCGCACCGTCGAAACGGTTCTCCGGTTCATCACGAACCGTGCGTTCGGCCGGAATTGGGCCTTGGGCGCATAGATGAGGTCGATCAGCTTGTCCGCCGGGCTGGAGGCCGCGAAGGCTCCCGCTGCGCCCGACGCCACATAGCCGATGTCGCCCCAGGCGTGGCTTGCATCCGCCACGATGGAATAGCCCAGGAAGCCCTTGGGCTTGTTCGTCCCGTCGCCGGTCACGAAGGCTGTGGTCTCCTGCGCCGCGAACGCGTCCTCGACCTCACTGGCCAGCCATTCGTCCAGATCGACCAAGGCATCGTCGAGCAGGGTCTGGGTCGCCGCCGGATTGGCGTAGAGATCGGCCGCGGGGAACTCCAGCAGGGCCAGGGTCGCCGGGTCCGTCTCCGGGCGCGCGGCCGTTTCCGCCACCCAGCCCGAGGCGATGCCCGCCGTCGACACCGGCTTGCGGAACACGCCCGAGGCCACGGTCCGCACGGTCGCGATCTCGCGCATCGGACTGGTCGCCATCAGGCGTCGCTCGATGGCCCGCTCCGTCTCCGGCGGCACGACATAGCCGCCCGAACTCGACCCCGACGAAAGTCCCGCCTTCAGCTCAAGACCGAGTTCACGCCCCGTCCGGACATAGCCCTCGAACGCCGCCTTGGCCTCGGGGGCGGCGGCGACCGCCGCCGGCTCTGCCCCGATCACCGGACGCCGCGCCTCCGACAGGGCGCGATCCAGACGCGCCTGGGCCGCGCCCACCGCCTGGTCGATCCGCGCCACCTTCTCTTCCAGCAGTATATCAGCCGAAGCCTTCTTCTCGATCTCGTCCAGCCGGGCATCGTTGGCCCCTTTGAACGCCTCGAACGCCGCCATCATTTCATGCATGGCGGCGCGCGCCTCGGGCGTGCCCGAGGCGGTCTTGGTCTCTTTCATGATGTCTCCCGTTGAAAAGGAGCGGGCGTTTCGCCGCGCTCCGCCGTCCTCCGGTCGCGAACGACCGGGAGTCTCTACGCCGGGCTGAACCGCGCTCCCGGGAGCATCGGGAAGGTCACCAGCGACACTTCCCACAGCTCCACGCCACTGAGCACCCTCAGCCGGCCGTCCCGCCGCGCCTGCGCCGCGCGAAACCCGATCGACAGTCCATCCAACGCCCGCGCCCGGCTAAGCGCCCGGGCATAGCGCGCCTCCGCCGACCAGTCGGCGATCCGTCCCCGCACGAACAGGCCCCGGTCGTCCTCGACGATCTCGTCCCATACCCCGACCACCGCGCGGCTCTCGTGCTGGTGCAACATCCGCACCCCGGTCACCCCGGTCCGCTTCAGGCTCCCGGTGAAGGCGCCCTTCGCCACGACGTCTCCGTTCAGATCCGCCACGCCCCAGAGCGACGCGTAGCCCTGGATCGTCAGCCCCGCCTCGACCTCGACCGTCATCGCATCTCCTCCAGCCGGTTCTCGATCCGCGCCACGGCCGCCCGTGTCGCGACGCCCTGCTCCTCCAAACGGGCCAGCCGTTCGGCGACCAGTCTCTGCTCTCCGACCCGCTCCTCCAGGGTCGCGATCCGCGCCGCCGCACCCCCGGCCCACACCAGGCCGCCGAGCGTCTGCACGGCCAGGGCGACGCCCAGCGCGACCGCCGTCTTCTTCACATCGTCCATCAGCCGCCCAGCCCTGCCATGCGCCGACGCTCGTCGTCGGTCAGGAAGGTCGCCGCTGACAGCCGCGCCCACAGCGCGTCCCGCTCCGGCTGCAGCGCGACAACCGCATCCAGATCGGGCTCCACCCGGATCCTCGCAAACCGCCCGCCCAGCCATCCGGTCAGGGCTCCGGCCGTCTTCCGCGCCAGCGGGATCACCGTCCCCCTCCAGAAGGCCGCATTGGCCTCGCGATAGTTGGCGTAGGTCGCATCTCCCGGAATCCCAAGCAGTTGGGGCGGAACCCCGAACGCCAGGGCGATCTCCCGCGCCGCCGCATGTTTGCCGGCGATGAAGTCCATGTCCGCCGGACTCATCGCCATCGGCTTCCAGTCCAGCCCGCCTTCCAGCACCAGCGGCCGTCCGGCGTTCGCCGCCCCCGCGTGAGCCTCGCCCAGCTCGGCCTTAAGCGCTGCGAATTGGGTCTCGCTCAGCCTCTCCCCGTCCTTCGAGGTAAAGATCAGCGCGCCGGACGGCCGCGCCGCATTGTCCAGCAGCGCCTTGTTCCAGGCCCCCGAACTGTTGTGCACATCGATGGCGAAGGCCGCCGCCTCCAGCGGCGCAAAGCCGTAGTGATCGTCGGTCGGATGAAATAGCTTCAGCTGCATCACCGGCATCCAACCGTCCGCCTCCCGCCCGATCCGCACGGACCGTCCGCCGACCGCGTACTCATAGGCCTCAGGCCAGCCCGCCTTGCCCGGGACGATCCGGACCCGATCCGGCCTCAGGCTCCACAGCTCTGTCGGGGCCTCTTCACCGACCGCCTCGACATAGGCGTTGCCCGCCGTCTGCAGCGCGCCATAGACGCCCTCCAGCCATTCCGGCCCCGACTGTTCCGGGTTCGGCTTCCTCAGCAGTCGCGCCGCCGGATGATCGTCATCCCGGACCCCGTCCACGAAGACGACCAGCGGCGCAGACGTCGCCGCCTCCGCGATCATCCGCACACAACGATAGGCGACCGGATTCTTGCCGAACCCCTCCGACGCCAGACTGGCATAGTCGCGCGGCGTCCACCGCGCCCGGCCCGGCCCCGTCACTGCGATCAGCGGCCCGGCGCGGCTGTCCTTGACCTCGGGCGCGGCCTTGCGCGTCCGCCATGGCAGGCTCTGCATGTTCACGTCATCACCAGTCGCTTGAGTTCATTTCCCACGCCGACCCAGGGTCGACCCGTGACCAGATCGAAGGCGGCGCCCGGCGTCACCGCCCCGCCCGTCGAGGTGTTCGCGGAGCCGTAGGTCGCATTCCACG
>CAMLNY010000141.1 GCA_946481405.1 uncultured Brevundimonas sp.
ACTTCTTCGACGAGGCCGTGGACGAGCGGGACGAGCAGGGCCGGATCAACGTGGATTTTCCCGCGCTGTCGCCCACGGCCACCCGGGCCATCCGCGCCCTGGACGGCGCCTTTGGCCGCACCCCGATCCTGGCAGTCACCGCCGACGCCATGCCCGAGGACGCTGCGCGCTGCATGGCCGCCGGCATGGATGGTCATGTCGCCAAGCCCCTCACCCACGCCAGCCTCTTCGCCGCCATCGACGCCGTCATGGGCGCCAACGATGAAGCGGACGCCGGCGACGAGGCGGCGGCCTAGACCTCGAACACCCTGTAGGGCGTCTCTCCCAGTGTCCTCAGCACCGGCAGGGCGACGTTGTAGACGGGCACTCCCCGGTTGGTTGTCCCCTCCGGCGCCCCGCGATGGGCGTGGCCGTGCACCACCAGTTTGACGTTCTCATAGCGGTCGATGGTCTCGGCGAGCCGCGACGAGCCGAGGAAGGCGTGGATCTCGGGCGGCTCCCCGACGACCGTGTCGACGATCGGCGAATAGTGCAGCAGCACCACCGACCGCTCCGTCCGCAGGGACCGGATGGACGTCTCGATCTGGTTGGCGTCCTCGACCGCCTCCTGCACGAAGCTCTTGATCGAGCTCTCGCCGAACGGGCTCAGCATGTAGCGGCCGAAACCACCGACAAACCCCTTGCCGCCCGCGAAGCCGACGCCCTCGATCTCATAGCTTCGACCCGAGGCGATCATCTTCACCCCCGCCTCGCACAGCATGTCCTGCACATGCTCCGGCTGGCCGCATTCATGCTCGTGATTGCCCATGACTCCGACCATGGGAATCTTGCACGTCTTGAGGTCGTCGATGAGGATCTCGACTTCGCGGGTCTTGCCAAAATTGACCATATCCCCGCACAGACACAGGACGTCGGCGTCCTCGTGCACCCGTTCAAACAGCTCGCGGTAGGGTTTGTCCGACGCCTCCCCGACATGCAGGTCGCCGACGGCCGCGACGCGCAGTTTACGCATCGGGCCGGCGTCAAGGCCGGGTTGCGGGGTTTGCAAATCAGTGGACGGGGTCATGCCGCTCCTCAAGACCCTTGCCGACCACATCGCCAAACCCCCACTCGGAGATGTCGGAGACATAGTCCCGGGCGCTGAACAGACGCCCCCTGCAAACCTTCACGCGTGGCGCCGGCAGGTCGACCTGGGCCCCCAACCGCTCGGTCAGCTCGGTCATGAGCCAGGCGGGAATGTTGTCCCGCTCGGTCGGATAGGCGAACCGGAAGTTCAGCAGATGCGCCATCAGCACCTCCCAATAGAGGTCCATCTGGTCGAGCAGGCTCTTCCAGTCGATCGCATGGGACTGTTTCAGGATGATGTGGTTCACGTCCGCGCCGTCATAGCGATAGCGGTCCTGGATGAAGACCTTGGACAGGATCAGGGCCGTCGGCGGCGTGATGGTCACCTTGTGCCCGTACACCTCGATCGTGTCCTCGCCGAACCAGCTGTCGGACACGGCGATCGTTCCGTTCGACATGGCGAAGATCACATCGAAGAAATGTTTCTCGTCTTTCCACACCTTGGCGATCCAGCGCTCGTCCTCGACGTCGGTCCGGTAACCGCGCGCCTGGAAGTAAGCCAGGATCCGGGGGTAGTCGCCGGGCTTGCAGAAGACGTCCAGATCCTTGGTCGGCCGGCGTATGCCGGTATAGGCGGTCACCGCGTAGGTGCCCGACAGCAGGAACGGAATCCCGCTCTCCTTGAGCAGGCGCAGGCTCTCCTCATAGAAGGCGACCGCGTCTTCGGGCGGATGGAAACTGGGATCGACGACGGTGTCGGACATTCGATAATCAGCCCTTGAACAAGGGTCTGGAAACGGCCGCGCCGCATCGGCGGTTCCGCCTCAGTCGGCGTAGTCGCCCTCGAAGGCGAACCGTTTCCGCCAGAAGGCCTGCAGCTCCGGCAGGGCGTCCACCCGCCGCGCCACCTCGCCCAGTCGCGGCGCGACCTCATGGAAGCGCCGTCGCAACGGACGCCAGCGACTGACCACGGCCATATAGAGATCCAGTACGCTGACCTCGTCGCCCAGCAGGAACCGCCCCGCCGGCGCGATCTGACTTTCCATGATGCCCCAGCATTGGGCGATCCGGTCCAGCGTGCGCCGATCCATCTCGCCTTGCGCCGCCTTGTCGTCCCCGACCAGGCGCGAAGGCACGTCCCGCACCCAGTACATCGAGTAGATCGAGGCCGGGATGAAGCACATCCACCTCAGGAACTGCGCTCGCATCGGATCGCCCGGCGACGGCCCAAGCCTCGCTTCCGGATGTCTTTCCGCCAGCCAGATCAGAATGGCTGCGCTCTCGGTGATGGTCTCGCCTTCAGGCGTCACCAGAACCGGAACCTGCCGCATCGGATTGTGCGGAGCCATCTTCCGACGCTCGGCCTCGGACTCGTAGGTGACGATCTCCTCGACCCGGAACGGCGCCCCGATCAGGGTCAGGGCCGCCTCGACCGGGACCGAGCCCGAGCCGACCGCCCCATAGACAAGATATTCCCCCGCCATCCGCCCCTCCGTTTCGACCTACCATACAGGAAAACCCCGCCGCTCGGAGGGGAGCGGCGGGGCGAGCGGGCCTTGCAGGGCGCTCAGCAAACCGAGACCCCCGACGCTCGGCCGGCCATGGACATAAATCCCCGTTCCGCCGGTGCGGTTCCGCGTCGCGCCCCCTTGCTCGCGACGCCCCGTCATGAAACAGCGATGTCGCACGCCGGGGGGCGGGCGCTTTTCCCACAGGTCCGAATGCTGAAGTCACCCGCCGTCCGCTATCTCGGACTGTTCCTGATCCTGACCGTGGCCTTCTTCAGCGTGCTGGCCACGCCCTGGGCCGAGCGGATGTTCGTCGGCCCCTTCACCCAGGGTCTGGTCAGCGTCTCCGCCTTCCTGATCGACATCTTCGACAACCGGGTCATCGCCGATGGAGCCGTCCTGCGCTTCGACGACGGGCGCGGCGCGGTCCAGGTCCTGGCCGGCTGCAATGCGGTCGAGGTCTGCGCGCTCCTGTCCGCCGCCATCCTCGCCTTTCCGGGCCAGATCAGATACGGCGTCATCGGCGCCGTCTGCGGCGTGATCGCGCTCCAGACGGTCAACCTGCTGCGCATCATCTCCCTGCTCTATCTGTCGCGCGGCTCGCAGGAGATGTTCGAGTTCTTCCACCACTATGTCTGGGACGCGATGATCGGGCTGGAGGGTCTGCTCGTCTTCTTCTTCTGGACCCGCTGGCAGGCGCGCCGCGAGGCCGCCGACCGCGCCGCCGCCGAAGAGGCCGCGGCATGAGCGTCCTGTCCCGCTTCGCCGCCCGCACGCCGGAAGAGGCCGCGCGCCGTCGCTTCGGCCTCTGGGCCGGTCTCGCCCTCGTGGTCCTGCTGCCGCTGTGGTGGATGTTCGGCGCCGACCTCGTCGCCGGCCTGCTGCGGCCGCTGGTCGGTCTGGTGCTGCGCCTGTTCGGCCTGACCGGCCGCATCGACCTGCTGGAAGACGGCGGCTGGTCGATCGGCACCCACCTGACCCAGGGCGGCGCCGCCATCGACTATCCGATGTCGCAGGAGGCGCTGCGTCGCCTGCTCCTCGGCTTCCCCCTGACGCTCGCCTTCTTCGTCGCCCCGCCGCGCACCGACCGGCCGTGGCGCGCGGCGGCCATCGCCGTTCCTGTCCTCTGTCTCGTCTTCGCCGTCTCGGTCGGTCTCGTCGTCTGGGGCGAGCTGGCCCCCATGCTCCAGCCGGATCTGGCGGGTGCAGCCATGACCGTCACCACCCGTCCGGACCAGCCGCCCCTGCCCGGCTTCGTGTCCCAGATCGTCATCGTCGGCCGGGCCATCGCCCTGTCGGTCGCCACCCTGATCGCCGCCCTGATCCTGTGGGCCACCCTGAATCCAGCCGGGATGAAGACCCTCGTCGCCGAGATCAAGGACTAGACCGACGGCCTCCGACGGCCCTATACGGCGCATACGAAACGTATATGCCGGAGACGCCCCATGGGCATCGTCAACATCGAGGACGAACTGCATGAACAGTTGCGGCGCGCGGCGAAGGCCTCGTGTCGGTCGATCAACGCCCAGGCCGCCTTCTGGATCAGGCTGGGCCTGCTGTGCGAGCTCAATCCCGGCGTCAGCTTCCAGGAGCTGATGGCCCGCGAACTGAAGGCCGCCGGCGTCGACACGCCCGACCCAGCCGTCCCCGTCGCCGCATGACCAAGACCCCGGAAGAGATCGAGCTGATGGCCCGGGCCGGTCGTCTGCTGGCGTCCGTCTTCACCCATCTCGACGGCCTGACCCTGGCCGGGATGACGACGCTTGAGGTGAACGACCTCGTCGAGACCTTCATCGTCGACACGCTTCAGGCCCGCCCGGCGTCCAGGGGCCAGTACGGCTACGGCTTCGTCCTCAACTGTTCAATCAACGAGGTCGTCTGTCACGGCGTGCCCTCGGCGGACCGGGTCCTGAAGGACGGCGACATCGTAAATCTGGACATCACGCTGGAGAAGCACGGCTTCATCGCCGACAGTTCCAAGACCTATCTGGTCGGCAATGTCGGCCCCGCCGCCCGCAAACTGGTCCGCACCACCTATGAAGCCCTGTGGAAGGGTATCCGCTCGGTGAAGCCGGGCGCCACCCTGGGCGACATCGGCCACGCCATCGAACAGCACGCGAAACGCTCCGGCTATTCCGTTGTGCGCGACTACTGCGGCCACGGCATCGGGCGCGAGATGCATGAAGAGCCCCAGGTCCTCCATTTCGGCCGCCCCGGCCACGGCCTGACCCTGCGCGAAGGCATGGTCTTCACCATCGAGCCCATGCTGAACCAGGGCGTCCGCTCAGTCCGCACCGAGGATGACGGCTGGACCGTGGTCACCGCCGACAAGAAGCTCTCGGCCCAGTTCGAGCATACGGTGGCGGTGACGAAGGCGGGCGTGCGCGTCCTCACCCTGCGCCCCGACGAGGCGGCCCGCGCCGCCTGAAACGAAAAGGGGCGGCGATCGCCCCGGATCGCCGCCCCTCCAGCGTCAGCCTTGGACGCAGGCCTCAGGCCAGCTCGTCCTCGTCGGCGTCGCATTCGTCGTCGTCTTCTTCGTCTTCATCCTCGTCTTCGTCTTCGTCCTCTTCCTCGTCTT
>CAMLNY010000142.1 GCA_946481405.1 uncultured Brevundimonas sp.
GGCTTTATCGCCTCGACGACGGCCTGCGTTGTCTGACGACCTTCACGCCCGCTCCGGCCTGCCGGAGGCCTACCGCTACCTCCTCGCCGACCTGCCCCGCGACCGCTGGCACGGGCAGGAGGTCGCGGCCATGGCCCGCTTCTGGCTGCAGATGCACTCGGGCTTCCGCCGCGAGGTCGCCCATATGGACGCCCTGACCAGCCGCTGGCGCTCAGGGACCCTCGCCCTGCCCGATCTGCACCGCCAGTTGATCCCCACGCTGCAGCAGTTCCTCCAGCACCTGGACGGCCACCACAACATCGAGAGCCACCACTATTTCCCGGTCATGCGTCAGGTGGAGCCGAAGATCGGCGCAGGCATCGATCTGCTGGACCGCGACCACGACGTGATCCACGGCCATCTCGACAGTCTGTTCCAGACCGGCCTCTCCTTCCATCAGGGTGTCAGCGGAAACGCGCCGACCGCGACCGACGCCGCCGCCCGCCTCGCCGAGGCCATCGACAAGGCCGGCCCCGCGCTGGCCCGTCATCTGGAGGACGAGGAGGACATCGTCGTCCCCCTCATCACCAAGCACGTCGATCACTTCAAGGGCTAGGCTGAACCCCTAGACGGGCGACATTGGTCCGCGCATGGCCCGCCCTCCGTCGTGCGAGCGCTCTGCGATGACATAGCCGTGCTCGGCCATCACCGCCGGCTGATCGGCCAGCTTCGTGGTCATGAAAGCGAGCGCCACGGCGTTCAGCCGCTTCATCGGCGTCTCTTCCTCGACACGCGCCAGCCACGCCGCCAGCTTCGGCCAGCGCCCGGCATCGACCTCGGTCCCCACGACCCGCGCGTTCAGAAAGGCCGGCGCCAGGCTGAAATCCGCCAGTCCCGCCTCGGCCCCGAACAGGAAGCCTGCGTCCGGCATCACCGTCTCGAGATAGTCGAACGTCTCCGGGATCTCGACCGCCCTGGCGTGCTCGACCAGATCGCGATCCATCGCCTCTTTCAGGATGCGCGGCTTGATGGCGATCTGGAAGAACAGCTTCCATCCCAGGACGTCGAACACCCGGGTGTCGGCGTATTCCTCGATCCAGCGCGCCTTCGCCCGATCCCTGGGCGAACTCGGCAGCACCGACGGCTCGGGCCGCGTCTCCTCCAGATACTGGGCGATGATGGAGCTGTCGCACAGCGTCACATCGCCCTCGATCCACACCGGGATCCGTTGCAGGGGGCTGATCTCCGAGAACCTTTCGTCGCCCCGGAAGGGCGTGATCGGATCGATGGCGACCTCGACCCCCTTCACCGCACAGATCGCCAGGATCTTGCGCACATAGGGCGAGACCGGATTGCCGATCAGGGTGACGGCCTGACTCACGCCGCGTCTTCCGCCGTTTCCTTGGGCAGGATTTCGGCCACCGTCGGCCGGTCGGCGTGAAAATGGATCTCCGTGTCGCGCCGCTTCACCATCTCGCCGCAGCAGGAACAGGCCACCCGCGGCTTCAGCTCGGCCCCGCAGGTCTTGTGGGTGAAGGTCACGCCGGAGTCCGCCTCACCGTACAGATGCTGTGAGCCCCAGCCGTGCATGACGATCAGCACGTCGGACAGGGCGCGGCCCTTGGCCGTCAGAACATACTCGTTGCGCGGCGGCCGCTCGGAATAGAGCTGCGGCTCCATAACCCCGTGCTGGACCAGGGTCTTCAGCCGCGCGGCCAGAACGTTGCGGGCCACGCCCAGCCGCTCCTGCCACTGCTCGAAGCGCTTCACGCCCTGGAAGGCCTCGCGGATGACCAGCAGGGTCCAGGGATCGCCGATGACCTCCAGCGTCGCGGCGATCGAACAGCTTTGCTTTGAGTAGTCTGCGGTTCTTCCCATGCGACGAAAGTGACCCCGCGTCAGCCCTTTGGCAAGAGGGTTGCCAAAAGGAACGCAGTCGGTCAGTCTCATTTGGCAACGGACATGGCGAGCAGCCCTCGCGGCGTTCCTGCATTCCCACCTTCGCGGGCGGCGGCCTGATCGCCGCCCGTTTCTTTCTGTCAGCAGGCTGCGGCGCTCCGCTTCCGCCTGTCTCCTCGCGAGGCTACGTCCGGCCCATGATCGAACAGACCATCGAACAGGCCCTGACCCTCACGCCCGGCGACGCGGGCGTGCTTCTGGCCGATCTGCACGGCGACTTCTCGAACGGTCCGCTGAACGTCCCGCCCGAGCGCGGCTTTCCTTTCGGCGGTTTGATCGCGGCCCTGTGCGCCCGCTCGATGCAGCAGGGCCTCGCGATCACGGCCCCGCTGCGCAGCCTGTCGGTCCAGTACATGACCCCGGCCCGCTTCGGTCAGCCGATCGCCTTCACCCCCCGCCTGCTGCGTGGCGGCCGCAGCGCCAGTTTCGCCCAGGTCGATGTCACCCAACCGGACAACGAGGGCCGGGACCGCCTGACCAACCACGCCTCGGCCACCTTCGGCGACGACGTCCCCGGCCCGGCCCTGACGCCCCTGACCGCCCCGCCGCCGCTGGACGCGCTGAAAACCGGCCGCGATCTCGAAGGTCCGCTGGCTCCCCGTTTTTCCCAGCACGTCGACTACCGCTTCGACGCCGGCGGACCGTGGATCCTGCGCCCCCGCCCGGGCCATCCGGTTATTGAGCGCGTCTGGATGAAGATTCGCGGCGACCGGCCGCTGGACGCCATCGGTCTCTGCTACCTGCTGGACGCCCTCTATCCGCCGGTCTGGACCACGCTGGACCGCCCCATGGGCATGGCCACGGTCGATCTGCGCTACGACATCCTGACCGACCCGACGCCGGAGGATTGCCCCGACGGCTGGGCCTTCTTCGAGTTCCGCATGCTGGACTTCGGCTCCGGCTGGACGGTGGACGAGGCGACCGTCTGGGCCGCCGACGGCACGCCGCTGGCCGTGGCGCGCCAGCGGCGCAAGCTGGCCCCGGTCCGCCCGCCGCGAAGCTAGAGCCCGTCGCGACCGACTCCCCGGCCCCTCCCGGACGCCCGATGTCGCACGCCGTACGCAAGCCCAAACAAAACATCATAAAATCAGTGACTTGACGGCGCGCCGGCGCGCCTTGACCTTCCGCCCCCCCGCCTATAGGTTCCGCGCCGAATTCAGACCCCTGTCGGGGCCCGCAAATCCATGCGCGGCCGGGTGGGGATCAGAAGCAAAAAGCCCATGTCCCTGCCCCCGGAATCGCGTGAAGAGGCGATCAAACGCCTCACCGAAAGCGCATCCGCTCTGGAGGCGAAGACCGCCCGCGAGATTTCTCACGAAGCGGCGGGACAGGCGGCGGCCGGTCAGGCCTGGAAGATCATCGCCGACCTGTTCGGCGGGGTGTTCGTCGGTCTCGCGATCGGCTTCGGGATCGACCACTTCGCCGGCACGTCGCCGGTGGGAATCATCGGCGGGGTCCTTCTGGGCTTCGCCATCTCGGTCTGGATGGCGTGGCGCACGGCGCAACGTCTGATGGCCGAGGCCAACAAGCACGGGGAGCCGAAGTCGGTTCCCTTCGACGACGAAGATGAAGGAGCCTGATCGACCAATGGCCGATCCGCTACACCAGTTTCAGATCCAGAAGATCGTCGACCTGCCCGACGTCACCCTGCCGGTGGTCGGCACGGTCGACCTGGCCTTCACCAACTCGCACCTGGCGATGACCATCGCGTTCGTCGTGGTGGTCCTGTTCCTTCAGGCCGTGACCTCGGGCGCCAAGGTCGTCCCGGGCCGTCTGCAGGCCGCGGGCGAGACCCTGTTCGGCATGATCGACGGCCTGACCGAGTCGATCATCGGCCACGACGGCAAGAAGTACTTCCCGTTCGTCTTCACCGTCTTCACCTTCATCCTGGGCATGAACCTGCTGGGCATGTTCCTCAGCTTCACGGCCACATCGCAGCTGGCGATCACCGCCACCTTCGGCGTCATCACCTTCCTGCTGGTCGTCATCGTCGGCATCGTGAAGAACGGCGTCGGCTTCCTGAAGCTGTTCTGGCCGACCGGCGCCCCGCTGGTCATGCGCCCGATCGTCGGCCTGATCGAGTTCTTCTCCTTCCTGCTGCGCCCGATCACCCTGACGCTTCGTCTGTTCGGCAACATGATGGGCGGCCACATCGCCCTGAAGGTGTTCGCCGGCTTCGTGGCCACCGCCGTCATCGGCGCCGCTGGCTGGTTCGGCGTGCTGATCTTCCCGCTGTCGCTGGGAATGACCATCGGCCTGACCGCGCTCGAGTTCCTCGTGGCCTTCCTTCAGGCCTTCGTGTTCGCCGTTCTGACCTGCATCTACCTCAACGATGTGGTCAACCTGGACCACGCCCACTAAGGGCCGGACCAGTTCGCTTCCAACCCCACCAAACCTAGACTGACAGGACTGAGACCATGGATCCCCAAGCCGCTAAACTCATTGGCGCCGGCATCGCGATGTGCGGCATGATCGGCGCCGGCATCGGCGTCGGCAACATCTTCGGCAACTTCCTGGCGGGCGCCCTGCGCAACCCGTCGGCCGCCGGCTCGCAAATCGGCAACCTGTTCGTCGGCGCCGCCCTGGCTGAAGCCCTGGGCATCCTGGCCTTCGTCATGGGCATCCTGATCTGGATTTCGTAAGCGCTTTCGGCGGCGCGGACCCCGTCCGCGCCGCCGGCTGACGACCTCCCAGCTTTACTTTCAGGCGACCGATGACCCTTCACGCCCAACCCGTCATGCCCGAAGACGCGGCCCACCCGGTCGCTGTCGAGGACACGCACGCCACGACCGAAGCCGCCCACGGCGGTGAACACGAGTCCGGCGGCCTGCCCCAGTTCGAGTTCCAGCACTGGTTCGGCCAGATCGTCTATCTGGTCTTCCTGTTCGCCATTCTCTACATGCTGATCGCCAAGGTCTTCGCGCCGCGCATGCGCCGCGTCTTCGACGAGCGTGAGAGCACCATCTCCACCGCCATCGCCACGGCCCGTCAGGTCCAGGCCGAGGCCGCCGGCCAGGCCGAAGCCGCCAAGGCCGAGGTCGAGAAGGCCCGCGCCGACGCCCGCGCCGCCTCCACCGCCGCCAAGGCCCGCGTCACCGCCGAGGCCGAACGCCGCGCCGCCGAGGAAGAAGCCGTCGTCAACGCCCGCATCGCCGAGGCCGAGACCGCCATCGGCAAGACCCGCGACGCCGCCATGGCCAATGTCGCCACCATCGC
>CAMLNY010000143.1 GCA_946481405.1 uncultured Brevundimonas sp.
GCCTGAAACCCCGCTGCCGCGCCCCGCGCCGCGTCCGATCGAGACGGCCGAGGCCCTGCCGCCGGCCCGCCCCGCGACCCCGGCTCCGACCGCGCCGCGCCCGACGACGCCCGCCACCACGACGCCGGCCCCGGTCGCCAACGGCGCCGGCGGATCGTCGGCGGTCCAGATCGGCGCCTTCTCCTCGACGGCGATCGCCGACCGGGAGTACGCCGCCATCGCCGCTCGCTTCCCGCAGTTCGCCCGCAACGCCACCAAGCGGGTTCAGGAAGTGACCGCCTCCAACGGTTCCACCGTCTACCGCACGACCTTCACCGGGCTGAGCCGCGAGGACGCCCGCGCCTTCTGCGCCGCCATAGAGTCGGGCGGCGGCGACTGTCTGGTCCGGTAGGCGCTTGAACAGCGCCGCCATTTACGGGTGCCATGGCCATGTGCTGACGGCGGAGGAGCGCGCCTTCTTCGCCGACGTCCGCCCGTGGGGCTTCATCCTGTTCCGCCGGAATGTGGAGAGCCCGGAACAGGTGCTGAAGCTGACCAGCGATCTTCGCGACGCCGTGGGGTGGGATGCGCCGATCCTGGTCGATCAGGAGGGCGGCCGGGTCCAGCGTCTGGGCCCGCCGCACTGGTCCAAATATCCGCCGGGCGAAGCCTTCCTGAAGGCGAACAACGATCCTCTGGCGGCGCGCGAACTGGCGCGGCTGGGCGGGCGGCTGATGGCCCACGACCTGAAGGCCGTCGGCATCAATATCGACTGCGCCCCGGTGCTGGACGTGCCGACGCCCGGCGCCCACGACATCATCGGCGACCGCGCCTACGCCAAGGATCCGGCGACGGTGGCCCAGTTGGGCCGGGCGGTGGCCGAAGGGCTGCTGGCGGGCGGGGTCCTGCCGGTGATCAAACACATGCCGGGCCACGGCCGGGCCTTCGCCGACAGCCACAAGGAGCTGCCCACGGTCCACGCCGATCTGGACGCGCTGGAGGCCTGGGACTTCGCCCCGTTCAAGGCCCTGTCCGACATGCCCATCGGGATGACGGCCCACATCGTCTTCCCCGCCATCGACAGGAAGCACCCGGCGACCCAGTCGAAGAAGGGGATCAAGGTCATCCGCGAGACGCTGGGCTTCGGCGGCCTCCTGTTGTCCGACGATCTCTGCATGAACGCCCTGAAGGGCACGCTGACCGAGCGGGCGTCGAAGGCGCTGGGCGCCGGATGCGATCTGGTCATCCACTGGACCGGCGACATGGCCGAGATGAAACAGGTGGCGGCGGGCGTCGGCAGGCTGCGCGGCGGGGCGAAGAGGCGGGCCGAGGCCGCGCTCAACCGGATCGTCCACACGCCGGAGCCGCTGGACGTGCGCGAGGCGCGGGACCGGTTCGACGCCATGCTTGCGGGGCGGCTGGACGCGCAGCGCGGGCACGACGTGGGCGAGGCGCAGGCCTGATGTCCGACGCCTTCCAGCCCAATCTGGACTTCACGGCGGCGCAGGAGGTCGATGCGCGCGACGTGCTGGTCGTGGATCTGGAGGGCTACGAGGGGCCCCTGCACGTCCTGCTGGCGCTGGCGCGGACGCAGAAGGTCGATCTGCTGAAGCTGTCGATCACCAGGCTGGCGGAACAGTATCTGGCCTTCGTGCATGAGGCCCGGCGGCGGAACTTCTCGCTGGCGGCCGACTATCTCGTGATGGCGTCCTGGCTGGCCTATCTGAAGTCGCGGCTGCTGCTGCCCCGGAACGAGAAGGGCAAGGGCGATGAGCCGCCGGCGGAGGAGATGGCCGCGGCCCTGGCCTTCCGGCTGCAGAAGCTGGAGGCGATGCGGAAAGCCTCGGAGGCCCTGCTGGCCCGGCCGCAGCTGAAGCGGGACGTCTTCACCCGGGGAGACCCGGAGGCGACGGTGATCGTCCCGTCCGACCGGATCGACGCCAGCCTGTATGAGCTGATGGCCGCCTATGTGACCCAGAGGCGGCGGGAGCAGTCACGCCACTACAATCCCGGCCAGCGGGTGGAGGCCTTCGCCCTGGAGGCCGCGCGGGACTGGCTAAGGGAGATCCTGCCCCGGATGGCCGAGTGGACCCCGCTGGAGCAGGTCGCGCCGGTGCGGGACGGGGAGGGGCCATCGCAGGCGTCCCTGACCGCCTCGACCCTCTCGGCCAGCCTTGAGCTGGTCAAGGAAGGGGCCATGGACGTGCGTCAGGAGAAGGCTTTCGACGAGGTCTGGCTGAAGCGGCGCGGCATGGGTCAGGCGCTGGAGCTTACGCCATGAGCGGGATCCAGTTCGCCCCCGACGACAACGAGATCGAACGCCGGGTCGAGGCCCTGCTGTTCGCCGCCGCCGGGCCGCTGTCGGCGGCCGACATCGCGCGGCGGCTGCCCGAGGGGGCCGAGGTTGGGCGGGCGATCGCTGGCCTCCGGTCCCGGTACGAGGGACGGGGGGTGGAGCTGGTCTGCGTGGCGGACCGGTGGAGCTTCCGTACGGCGGGGGATCTCGGCTTCCTGATGACCGAGGAGCGGGAGGAGCCGCGCCGCCTGTCCAAGGCGGCGCTGGAGACGCTGGCCATCATCGCCTACCATCAACCCGTCACCCGGGCCGAGATCGAGAGCGTGCGGGGGGTGTCGATCTCCAAGGGCACGCTGGACCTGTTGCTGGAGATGGGGTTCGTCCGGCTGCGGGGGCGGCGTCGGACCCCGGGGCGGCCAGTCACCTATGCGACCGCGGACCGGTTCCTGGAGCATTTCGGCCTGGCCAGCCTGTACGACCTGCCCGGCGCGGCGGAGATGAAGGCGGCAGGGCTGCTGGACCTGTCGCTGCCCGTCGGCTTCGAGGTCCCGGACCCGTCACGGTCGGGGCCGGAGGAGGAAGACCCGATCGAGGAGGGCGATCAGCCCGAGTTCGCCCAGGACTTCCTCGGGGACTGAGGCCAAACCTCGACTCGGGTTGACGTATGGGGGAGGTCTGGCTATACGCACGCCTCCGCCGCCGGGCTTCCGCGCGGCTTTTCTATTTCAGCTTTGCCCCAGGACGCCAGACCATGAAGGTCCGCAGCTCGCTCAAGTCGCTCAAGACCCGCCACCGCGACTGCAAGGTCGTGCGCCGCAAGGGCGTCGTCTTCGTGATCAACAAGACCGACCCGCGCTTCAAGGCCAAGCAGGGCTGATTGGGCGGCGCGCCTTCCCGGCGCGCACCGATCTGAACTATCGACAGGCTGCGGATATTGTCCGCAGCCTTTTTCGTGCCTGCGGTTGAGCGTTTGGCTTCCGCATGGTTAGCGTCCCCGCTGTTATCCAGTTCGCCTTCCCCGGAGCCCTCCCATGGCCGACGACGCCACCTTCGACGCCTCGCCGGACGTCCTGACCTCGGCGGCCCAGGGCCGTCTGCGCACCATCATCGAGCGGATCGAGCGCCTGGAAGAGGACAAGGCCGCGATCATGGCCGACCAGAAGGAGGTCTTCGCCGAGGCCAAGGGCGAGGGCTACGACGTCAAGATCCTGCGCAAGGTGGTTCGCCTGCGCAAGACCGACCGCGCCAAGCGCCAGGCAGAGGACGCGATCCTGGACCTGTATCTGTCGGCGCTCGGCGAGATCTGACCCTGAAGCGGACGCCCATGGCGGGCGGTCCGAAGAGCCAGTCTGGCTCACTCAAGCGCTCGACCGGGCTGAAGCCCGGGTCGGGCTTCAAGACGAAGAACTTTCAAGCCAAGGATGGGGCGCCCGCCAGCCCGTTCGAGGCCGAGCGGGAGGCCGCGCGCCGCCAGGCGCTGAACGCCCTGAAACGCGCCAAACGCGCCGCCGAAAAGGCGGGCATCGCCCTCTCGGACTGGGAGGGGGAGTTCATCGAGGGCGTCTCGGACCGCATCAAGACTTATGGCCGCGCCTTCGGCGACCCGGAGAAGGGCGCGCCCGGTCAGGCGCTTTCGGCGATGCAGGGTCGCAAGCTGAAGGAGATCACCGCAAAGGCGAACGGCGAAGAGCCGAAGCGGCGATGGGGACGGAAAAAGCCTGCAGCCGACGACAGCTGATTGCGATTTCGTCCGGTTTGTCCGGACGAGAAACACCATGACGAAACGGACGAAACGGACGAACTCGTCCGGATTACCGTTTAAATTCAACGAGCCGACCGAGGCGTTTCGTCTGTCGAAGCGGGATTATCGGAAATCCGGAAGGCTGCGACGCCGGTCCGGCCCTGCACGTTTCAAAGACCACCCCACGGGTACTGGCCCGCACATGGGCCGCGACGCGTACGGGCGCAAGAGGTGGATAGGATAAAATTCTTTTGGAGGGGTGGTCGATCAGCTCTGCAGGGGCCGGACACCTGGCGATTTGGGGAAAAGGGATTGGGGCCGCGTCGGCGATTCCGCTATTGAGGCTTTCAGGGGGAACGACATGAGCGGGACGCGCAAGCCGGGCGACGAACTGGCCGAGGACTTTCTGGGCTTTGGAGGGCGCGAGTTCGCGACCGTCCGGGATCTGCTGCTGCGTCCGGCCACGGTCCTGAAAGCCTGGATGGAAGCGGGCGCGGAGGGCGGTGGCGCCTACGCCCGACCCCTGCGGCTGTATCTGGGCCTGAACGCCATCCTGATGCTGGTGCTGTTTCTGCGAGGCGGGGCCGGCTTCATGCTGGACGGCCTCCCTCCGGAAATGATGGCTCCCTTGCTGGAGAGTTCCGGCAAGTCTAGGGACGCATTTGTGGCGGACGCCGACGGGTGGATGACGCTGGTCATGGTGCCCCTGTTGGCGCTCTTCTACTCAATAGCGGCCGTGCCGTTGTTCCGGTGGTGGGATCCGGACGACCTCGGCTGGCGGCGAGGTTTCCGGGCGACCTTCGGCTGGCTCTGCGCCTGGACCGTTCCGATGATGCCGATCGCCTGGTGGGGCTATGGTACGGGGCCGGTGGCGGGACTCGTCGGCGTGGCGATCCTCCTGATCGGGATCGTTTCGTTCGTGCGCATGGGCCACGGCCGCTGGTTCCGCTCGCGGCTGAAGCCCGGCGATCGTCTGCCAGCGGAACGCGAGCTGATGATGGGGCTGGCGGTCGGGCGCTCGACCGTGCGCGAGGTGATTCGCCAGCTGCAGGCCCTCGGCATCGTCGAATCGCGCCGAGGCAGCGGCACCTACCTGCTGCGCAGCGTTTCGG
>CAMLNY010000144.1 GCA_946481405.1 uncultured Brevundimonas sp.
AGCAGCTCGCCTTCGCCGAACTGGTCCTCGGCCAGCATGGCGTAGTAGCGGCAGAAGTCGACGGCCTCGCGGACCTCGGCGATGCCATCCGACAAGGTCTTGCCGGCTTCGCGCGACAGCAGGGCCACCAGCCGGTCCATATCGGCTTCGAGCGCATCGGCCATGGCGCGCAGCACCGGCGCCCGGCGCGATCCGCCCGCACGATCCCAGGCGATCTGGGCCTTCGCCGCCGCCTGAGCCGCGTTGTCGATGTCCTGGGTCGAGGCCTCGGACACATGGCCCAGCACCTGGGTCCGGTCATAGGGGTTGGTTACGGCCTGGGCGTTCGTCCCGGCCATCAATTTGCCGCCGACGATCGGCCCCGAGGTCAACTTCTCGGCGTCGACCTTTTCCAGGGCGGCGGCGTGCCGCTCGCGGTCGGCCTTTTGCGAATAGTCACGGCCGAGCGAGTTCTGGCGATCCATGTACATGTCCTTCGGCGTGGGGATCCTGGCGTGGCGATCGGGATGGGCCTCGACCGCAGCGATCGGCTCGGCAGCGACGGCGGAAGCGGGCACCCGTTCGTCCAGCAGGGCGTGGACGAACGACGAGTTGGCCCCGTTTTCCAGCAGGCGACGCACCAGATAGGGCAAAAGGTCCTCATGGCCGCCGACGGGCGCATAGGCGCGCACGGTCACCGGGCCGAAGGTCTCGGCCGCCGCGTCGTACAGGGCCTCGCCCATGCCGTGCAGGCGCTGGAACTCGATCTTGACCCCGCTCTCGGCGGCCATCCGGTGCACGGCGGCGAGCGAATGGGCGTTGTGTGTCGCGAACTGGGCGTACAGGTGCGGCGCCGCGTCGATCATGGCCCGGGCGCAGACCAGATAGTTCAGGTCCGTCGCCGCCTTGGTCGTGAACACCGGATAGTCGGTCCGCCCCGCCACCTGCGCGCGCTTGATCTCAGTGTCCCAGTAGGCGCCCTTGACCAGACGCACCATCAGCCGCCGGTTCGACGACCGCGCCAGTTCGGCGACCCGGGCGATCACCTCAGGTGCGCGCTTCTGATAGGCCTGAACCGCCAGACCCAGCCCCTGCCAGCCCCCCAGCTCCGGCTCGCGCGCCAGACGGTCCAGCAGCTTCAGCGACAGGGCCAGCCGGTCCGCCTCCTCGGCGTCCATGGTGAAGTTGATGTCGGCGGCGGCGGCGATCTTCGCCAGCCTCAGCACGCGGGGATACAGTTCGTCCCACACCCGGCCTTCGTGCGTGGCCTCATAGCGAGGCGACAGGGCCGACAGCTTGACCGACACGCCGTGCCCGACCTCCGGCCCCTGTCCCTTCGCGGTCTTGCCGACGGCGGTAATGGCGTCGGCATAGATGCGTTCGTAGCGTTCGGCGTCGGCGGCGGTGCGGGCGCCCTCGCCCAGCATGTCGAAGCTGCACAGCCAGCCCTCGCGGTTCGCCCGCTTCAGTGCCGCCTCGATGGTGCGACCAACGACGAACTGCTCGCCCATGATGCGGACGGCGGCGGCCACGGCCTGGCGGATCACCGGCTCGCCCAGACGTCCGGCCACGCGGGTCAGGAAGCCCGGCAGGTCCGACTTGGCCTGTTCGTCGGCGTCGACCAGCTTGCCCGTCAGCATCAGACCCCAGGTCGAGGCGTTGACGAACAGGCTGTCGGACTGGCCGAGGTGGCTGGCCCAGTCGGCGGACCCGATCTTCTCGGCGATCAGCCGATCGCGCGTGTCCTCGTCGGGCGTGCGAAGCAGAGCCTCGGCCAGACACATCAGAGCCAGACCCTCGCGGGTGCCGAGCGAGAACTCCTGCAAGAAGCTTTCGACCACGCCCTGCTTCTTCTGGCTCTTCCTCGCGTGTTCGACCAGGCGGACGGCCTCGTCGACGACGGCCTGACGGGCGGCGGAATCCAGCGGAGAGGCGGCCAGCAGGCCGCGCACGGTCGTGGGCTCGTCGGCGAACTTGCCGTGATCCAGCGTGTCCCAGTCCTGGGAAAGGGCGACCGGCGAAACGTGGGGGGTCGTCATGGCGTCAGCGGGCGTCCTGTCCTGTACGAACCTGCCTATATGCCGGACACGGTCGAATGTGCTTCGCATGATCGCTGTCACAAACGAAGATTCTTCGTCTATGAAGCCTCATGGTCGTTGATAATTTGGATTCGGTCGATCGTCGCATTCTCAAGGTGCTGCAGGAGGACGGTCGTCTCTCCAACGCGGAACTGGCGCGACGGTGCAATCTGTCGCCGGCCGCCTGTTTCGAGCGCGTCAAACGGCTGCGCGAGCGCCGCATCATCACCGGCTATGCGGCCCTGATCGACCCGGCCAAGGTCGGACGCGGGCTGATGATCTTCGTCGAGGTCCTGCTGGACCGGACCACCGGGGACCAGTTCGAGGCCTTCGCCGACATGGTTCGCCGCCAGCCCGAGGTTCTGGAGTGCCACATGGTGGCGGGCGGCTTCGACTATCTGATCAAGGCGCGCGTGGGCGACATGGACGCCTACCGGACCTTCCTCGGCGACGTGCTGACCCGCATGCCGGGCGTGCGCGAGACGCGAACCTATGCAGTTCTCGAAGAGGTGAAGTCGACCACCGCCCTGCCGCTGTAGGAGGCGTCTCGCCTTCGCCGTCGCGACCCGCTAAAGCTGCCTGCTCGATCAAGGCGGGGAGCCGTCCGGCCCACATGCGCATCGTTCTGGCCACTGACGCCTGGGAACCCCAGGTCAACGGCGTCGTCCGCACCCTGACCCGGACCGTCGCGGAATGCCGCGCCATGGGCCACGAGGTCGACGTCATCGAGCCGAGCCAGTTCCGCACCATCCCGGCGCCGACCTATCCCGAGATCAAGCTGGCCCTCGGCGCCGAGGAAGAGATTCGCGAGAAGCTCCGCGCGCTGGAGCCCGAGGCCGTCCACATCGCCACCGAAGGGCCGATCGGCATCGCCACCCGCCGCATCTGCGTGGAGTGGAAGCTGCCCTTCACGACCAGCTACCACACGAAATTCCCCGAATATATTTCGGCGCGCTTCCCGGTCCCGGTGCAGGTCGGCTACGCCTATATGAAATGGTTCCACAAGCCGTCGGGTCGACTGATGGTCGCCACCCCCACGCTCAAGAAGGAGCTGGAGGAGCACGGCTTCAAGAACATCTCGCCGTGGACCCGGGGCGTCGACACCGAACAGTTCCGCCCGGATCTGGAGCCGATCTACGCCGAACTCGGCGGCGGGAACTGGCCCCGTCCCTTCTGGCTGAACGTCGGCCGTGTGGCGGTGGAAAAGAACATCGAGGCCTTCCTCGAGACCGACCTGCCGGGCACCAAGATCGTGGTCGGCGACGGCCCGGCCCGCGCCGAGCTTCAGGCCAAATATCCTGAGGCGAAGTTCCTCGGCGCCAGGTTCGGATCGGATCTGGCCCGCTGCTTCCGCGACGCCGACGTCTTCGTCTTCCCCTCGTGGACCGACACCTTCGGTCTGGTGATTCTGGAGGCCATGGCCGCCGGCACGCCCGTCGCCGCCTATCCGGCCCACGGCCCCATCGATCTGGTCCCCGGCTCCAACGCCGGCGCCATCGACGAGGACCTGAAGACCGCCTGTCTCGAGGCGCTTAAATGCGATCGCGGCGCCACCCGCGCCTATGCCGAGAAATTCAGCTGGCGCTCCTCGGCCGAACAGTTCGTCCAGAACCTCGAGCCCTATCCAGAGCCCGAGCGCGGCCGCTTCTGGCGTCGCCTGCGCCGGATCGCCCGCGTCCGTCGCCGGGCCGCGGCGGCTTGAACGACCTCTGGCTGAAGCGGTTCCGGCGTTACCTGATCCCCGCCTACGGCCTCAGCCATCCGACCAATCGCCAGCGGTTCGAAAAGGTCTTCCGCACCCGCCGCTGGGCCATCGGTCAATCCGTGTCCGGTCCCGGCTCGGATCGCGGCTCGCCCCAGGTTGACCACGCCGTCCGCGCCCTGACCCGCGCCTGCGACGAGCTGCAAATCCGCTCCATCGCCGATATCCCGTGCGGGGACTTCCACTGGTTCGACCTGTTCCTGCAGGACCGGCCGGACATCGCCTACGTCGGCTATGACATCGTCGAACCCCTGATCGCCCGCAATCTCGCGACCCACCCGGAACGGCGGTTCGAGGTGCTCGACATCACGACCGAAGTTCCCGCGCCGGCCGACCTGATCTTCTCGAAGGACCTGATCAACCACCTGTACGAAGCCGACGTCTGGGCGGCCCTGCGCCACATGGCGGCCTCGCGCTCGCGCTGGCTCCTGATCACCTCCAACGCCGGCGCGACGAACACAGAGCTCTACCTCTTCCGCCCCGGCGCCTCGCGCGAACTCGACCTCCGCGCCCCGCCCTACAGCCTGCCCGAGCCAATCTGGTCGGATCACTATCTCTCGCTCTGGTCGCTGGAAGCGGTCGCCGCGCGCGTCGCCGAACGGGACCGCCAAACGGCCTGAACCCATCATTCGCCCGCGGCCCATGTCGCTGACTTCAGTCGACTTTTCTCAAAAGCGACCGTCTATACCCATCACGCCTTGCGGCGGTGGTATTATGTAGGCCGGTCTTTGACATCGCGAGCGAACCGGCGCCGATCCGAACGCATCGGACTCTTCGGACGCTTCGGACGGTGTTTTTGAGTCGGCGGGTTCGGCTATTCCGGCCGCGCCATCGGCGTCAGGGCCGTGGCGGTCTGGCGCTGCTGCACCAGTTCCGCCTCCGGCAACGGCACCAGACCGCGGTCCTGCAGATAGCCGCCCTGACCCACGGCCGCCTCGGAGGTGAACTCGATCAGGAACTCCTGCAGGCCCGGCGTCACGCCGATGTGGGCCTTCTTGACGTAGATGTAGAGGCTGCGGGCCAGCGGATACGTCCCGTTGGCGATGGTCTCCGGGCTCGGCGCCACCCCGTCGATGGTCTCGGCCTTCACCGTGTCCATGTTCTGCTCGAGAAAGGAATAGCCGAACACGCCCAGCGAACCCGGCGTCCGCGTGAGGGTCTGCAGGATGGCGTTGTCGTTCTCGCCCGAGTCGATCCAGGCGCCGTCTTCGCGCACCGTGTGGGCCAGGGCCTCGAACCGGTCCTCGTCCTGGTCCTCGACGGCAGCGACCGGCGGGATCAGTTTGGCGCCCGGCGTCATGCCCA
>CAMLNY010000145.1 GCA_946481405.1 uncultured Brevundimonas sp.
AGTAGACGCCCTGGTCGTCGAGGGCGACGCTGAGGGCGCCGAAGAAGTCCGAGCCCAGACCGCGCGAGCGGATGAAGCCGTCCTCCATGCGGACGACAGGAGCGGTAGTCTTTGCGGCGACCCCGGCGATCTCGGCGGTCTCCTTACCGGCCCAGTAGATCAGCCGTCCGCCGGTCTCTTCCGCCTTCATCGCCGCCCGGCTGGCGGAGGCGAAATACTTCATGGTGGTCTTCGGGCCGTTCAGCAGACGCCGGATCGGCGGCCGCTTGGCCGGAGAGAAGCCGACACCCGCCCAGTAGCCTGCCAGGCGCTCGGCCCGGGTCCGAAGCGAGACCAGCCGGTCCACCGCCTGCTCCGCCTCGCAGCGAAGCCCGGTCACCGGATCGACGTAGCGGGGATAGGCGATCAGGGCGGCCGCCGTGACGATCTCCAGATCGCGCGCGACCCCACGCCGACCCGTCGGAACCTCGTCCGTCGTCAGGCCCCAGCCGGAGTAGAAGGGCGCGCCGAAACAGCGGACGGGCATGCGGCGCAACAGGGCCTCGAACCCCAGCGCCGAGGTCACGCACCAGACCTGATCCACCTCGGCCAGCAGGTCGGCCGGGCGGACGTCCACGTCCAGCAGGGTGACGCCGTGGAGGTGCGCGTCGGCGATACAGCCCTTTTTCTCGCCCGCCGCCACGGCCGGGTGGCGTTTGACGATCAGCTGGGCGTCGGGGTGTTCGGCCTTGGCCGTCCGCACCATGCGCGCGAAGCTCTCCGGCCCCGCCAGCCCGTAGCGGATCGAGGCGTCGCCGGCGGTCTGGTCGACCAGCAGGATGCGTTTTCCGGGCTTCAGGATCGACCGGTCCAGCGGCCCGCCCATATTGGTCTTGGACAGGCCCGAAGCCACGATCCGCTCGACCAGCGCCCTTGCCCGCGCGGTCATCGCGGCGTCGCACCAGTCGTCGGCCGTCTCGATCAGCCGTTCGATCCGCGAGGGTCGGGTGGCGTCGTAATAGACCCCTATGTCGTCCACGATCAGGCTCAGCGACGCCGCGCCGGTCTCGCCCAGACCGATGGAGCGCAGAAAGCCGTCCTCCAGCGCCAGATAGGGCAGGTTGCGGCTGGCGGCGCGCTTGCGCCCCACGTTCGACGTCGGCTTCAGACCCCAGCCGACGACAGCGTCCGCCGCCGCGAACGGACTGGCGACCAGCTCCAGCTCCGGCAGGAAGGTCCGCAGGAACGGAACCTCCAGGATCCCCGGCGAGCACACCCAGGCCCGCCGCGGCGAAACGCCCGGCGTGTCGGTGCTGAGGGAGACAGGGTGTTGCAACCGTTGGACTTTCGCCGAGCTCGGCCGATTGCTTACTGGCTCGCGGCGGCGCGCGCCAGCAGGGCTTGCGCCCGCGCGAGATGAAGCCGCTCGACCATGGCGCCGGCGACGCGGATGGCGCCGAGACCTTCCGCCTCCGGAGCGGCGAAGGCATCGACGATCGCTTGCGCCTTTTCGATCTCGTCCAGTGTCGGAGAAAAGGCGGTATGGGCAGCCGCGATCTGGTCAGGATGGATCAAGCTCTTGCCGTCGAAGCCATAGAGCCGCCCTTGCGCGCACTCCGTCGTCAGCCCTTCCGGATTGCCCAGACCGTTGAACACCCCGTCGATGGCGAGGATCCCGTGCGCCCGCGCCGCTGCGACCGTCGCCGCCAGCCAGGGCTTCAGGGGCTCCCGATCCTTCGAAATCCCGGTCCCCAGCGACGCCGCCAGATCGTTGACGCCCAGCATCAGGGCCTTCAGAGACCCGCCCGCCGCCGCGATGGCGTTCAGGTGCATCAGGGCCAAAGGCGTCTCGATCATCGCGCACAGCGACACGCTCTCGTCCATCCGCGCGTCATAGGCGTCGATCAGGCCTGGCTCCTCGACCTTGGGCGCGACGATCCAGTCGAGCGGCAGGCCGAGCAGGGCCTCCAGATCGGCCTCACCCCACTCGGTCCCCAGCGCATTGACCCGCACCCCGACCGCACCCTTGAAGCCGCCGGCCCTGACCGCCTCGACCGCCGCCGCGCGAGCCTCGGCCTTCATCTCCGGCGCGACCGCGTCCTCCAGATCGAGGACCGCCATATCACACTCCAGCCTGCGCGCCTTCTCGATCGCCCGGGCGTTGGAAGCCGGCAGGAACAGGACGCTGCGCAGCGCCGTCACTCTCAGACGCGCCCGGTGACGGGAAGGAGAGCGCCGGTGATCGCCCGCGCCTCCGGCGAGGCGAGAAACAGCATGACTTCGGCGAGGTCGCTCGGCCGGACCCATTTTGACGGATCGGCATCGGGCATGTCCTTGCGGTTCTGTTCGGTGTCGAGGATCGAGGGCAGAACGGCGTTGACGGTCACTGAGGTATTCTTCGTCTCCTCGGCGAGAGCCTCGGTCAGCCGATGCACGGCCGATTTGGACGCCCCATAGGCGCCCATGCCCGCCGCCGCCTTCAGGGCGCCGTTGGCTCCGACATTGACGATTCGCCCCTCGGTCGAGGCCTTCAGATGGGGCAGGGCTGCCCGGCTGGCGTTCAGGGCGGTGGTAAGGTTGAGCGCGAACATCCGGTCCCAGGCAGGCTTCGCGTCATCGGTCGTCTGCCAGACGAAGCCGCCGGCGATGTTCAACAGGGCGTCGATCCCGCCGAACCGATCGAGGACCTTCGCCATCGCCGATTCGGCCGATGCGGCGTCGGTCAGGTCCACGCCGCCCAGCTCCAGCGTACCCTCCGGCGCCGTCTCGCCTTTCGCATGGTCGATCAGGGCGACGTTCAGCCCCCGCGCCAGCGCCGCCTCGACGACGGCCTTGCCCAGAACCCCGTGTCCACCGGTCACGACGATGGTGCGCTGGCTCATGCCTGATCTCCCTCAGTTTCATCGAGCGGCCATAGCCGCGCCGCGCCTCGCACGCCCGAAGCGTCGCCCCAGACCGCGGGCGCGATCCGTCCTTCCCAACGGTCCGAGAAGGCATGGCGCTCCACCACCCCGGGCAGGCGTTCGTAAAGCTCTGCGACGTTCGACATCCCGCCGCCCAGAACCACCACGTCCGGGTCAATCAGATTGGTGACCATGGCGATGGCCCGGCCCAGCCGGTCGACATAGCGGTCGAAGCTCTCGACGGCCGCCGCGTCTCCGCCCCGCGCCGCCGCGACGATGGCGGGGGCGTCGAGCGCCTGACCCGTCCGCACCTGATGGTCGCGCTGCAGGCCCGATCCGGACACCCAGGTCTCCAGACAGCCGTGAAGCCCGCACCAGCAATCCGGCCCCGGCGCTTCGTCCGCCGTCGCCCAGGGCAGGCCGACATGGCCGATCTCGGCTGCGACCCCGCCAACGCCTTCGACCAGCTTTCCCTCGACGACCAGTCCGCCGCCGCATCCGGTGCCGATTATGATAGCGACGGCGGCCTTCGCTCCTGCTGCCGCCCCATCTGTCGCTTCCGACAGGGCCAGACAGTTGGCGTCATTGGCCAGCCGCACGGAGCGCTTGAGCCGTGCCTCCAGATCCTCTCCGAAGCGCCGGCCGTTCAGATAGACGGAGTTGGAGTTCCGCATCAGGCCGGTGCGCGGCGACTGCGAGCCCGGCGTGCCCATGCCGATCGTGCCGGTCCGGCCGGTCTCGCTCTCGATGAAGCCGAGCAGATCCGCCACCGCGGCGATGGCGGCGTCATAGCTCCCCGGATTGGGTACGCGCTTCTTCGCCAGGACGGCGCCGTCGGCGTCCAGCCCGACCGCCTCGATCTTGGTTCCGCCGAAGTCGATCCCGATGCGCATGGGACGGCTCTAGCAGAGGATCAGGCGGCGAACACCTTCCGCATCAACCGTTCCAGTGCGTCCCGGTCCGCCCCGTCAAACGCGGCCTTCCGCGTCGCATCCACGTCGAACACGGCGATCAGGGCGCCCGAGGCGTCGAACACCGGAACCACGATCTCGCTCTCGGAGCGGCCGTCGCAGGCGATGTGGCCGGGGAAGGCATGGACGTCGTCGACGATCTGGGTGGTCCGGGTCGCCGCCGCCGCTCCGCAGACGCCTCGCCCGAAAGCGATTCTCAGACAGCCAAGCGTGCCCTGATACGGCCCGACGACCAGTTCGTCGGCCTTCTCCGGAGCGACTACGTAGAAGCCCGTCCAGAAATAGTCGTCGAAGGCGTCCGCCAGCATCGATGAGACCGTCGCCATCCGCGCCGTGACGTTCGGCTCGCCATCCAGCACCGCCAGAATCTCGGCCTCGACCTCGGCATAGCGGGCGGCCTTGTCGGCGGGGCGGTCGTCGCGGGCGACATAGGACATGGGAACGGCCTTCGAAGCTTTGAATCCTGAGCGCGGCATATAGGTCGCGCTCCCCGAAACCGCGAGGACGAGTCGGGGCTCAGGCGTAAATCGCTGTTTTCTGTGGACTAAGCTTGACCGCGCCAGATTCTGGCCATCCTGCGGCAACGCTTTGTCGTAAAACGGCGTTAACCATGATCGGAAGTTCACTGGACCAAACCGATGGTTTGGGAAATGGTTAACGCAAAGGTCGCAGTGGGCCGGAGTGGGGGATGGGGTGAGGGGAATGCGCGACCGCGACGCCAGAGATGACGACCGTTCGCGCAACGCCCGTCTGCGGGGCCCGATCACGGCCGTCGCCGTCATCGCCGCCCTGGCCCTGACGGCCGGCGCGGTCGCCAGCTGCAGCGATTCGGGGGTGGCCTTCTGGCGTCGGGGCGACAACGCGGCCGCCAACGCCTGCCCGCGTCCGCAATCCGTGACCGGCTCGGAGTTCAACGCCCAGGAAGCGGGTCTGCGCCAGCTGCGTCGCGCGGCCTTCCGCGGCGACTTCTTCGCCCAGCTGGAGCTCGGCGCACGCTATGCCGCGCTTCGGGCCACTGACAAGAATATCGAAGACCCGATCGAGAGCGCGGTCTGGACCGGTCTGGCGCTGGCCAATGACGAGGGCTACGCGCCGATCAACCGGGCTGATCGCGGCGGATTGTTCGGCGGCCTTCGCAACGTGTCCCGCTATGACGACTGCCGGGCGTGGGAGCGGCACGTCGCCTATCGCCGCCTCGACGAACAGCTGTCGCGCATGACAATGGAAGAGCA
>CAMLNY010000146.1 GCA_946481405.1 uncultured Brevundimonas sp.
CCTCGAACCTGTCCAGTTCCGGGGAGGCGTTCATGTCCCAGCACAACATCATCGGTTCGGAAGCCTTCGACCGGTCGCCGTTCGTCATCATCCGCAGCGTCCGCACAGGCGGCATGCGCCGTAAACAGGCGCGCACGGCGCTCGCCTTCGCGGCGGGCGCGGGCGTGGCCATCGCCGGCGGCGTTGCCGCCGGCGTCGTGGCCTTCGGTGCCAGCCTGGCCTGCGGATGGCGCTCGGCGATGAAGGTCGCCATGGCTGCGGATTCGAACATCACGAACTTGCCGTCCACTACCAGGGTCGGCACCTTGGCGTTCGGGTTGAGCTTAAGGTAGGCAGGATCCCGTTGCGCGCCTTCGTCGGTGTTGACCAGCGTCAGCTCATACTTCGCGCCCGCCTCTTCCAGCGCCTGGAAGCCCAGACCAGGGCGCCTTCCAGCGCCTCGGTCGCCAGACCCCGGCCCCAGAACTCGCGGCCGATCCAGTAGCCCGTCTCGGGCACCCGATCCTCGTCCTCGAACATCCCCAGCACCCCGACGGGCCCGTGATCCTCGTGCTCGATCAGGAAGGTGTTCGCGCGCGCCGGGTTCTGGGCGGCGACGGCGATGACGAAGTCCTCCGCGTCCCCCTGGCCGAAGGGATGCGGCATCCGCTTGGTCATGCGGGCGATGTCGTGGTCGTTGGCCATCCGGGCGATGGCGGGGACGTCCTGGGGCGCGGGTGCGCGCAGCAGCAGGCGCCGGGTCTCGATGACCGGAGAGGTTTCGATGACGCACATGGTCTGGCCTCGTTCACGGTCCGCCTCCTTGGAGGGCTCGGGCGGACTTCGAGGCGGGGAAACGCAAACGGGGAGCCTGGTGATCCAGACTCCCCGCGGAATATTTCCCTTGGTCCGGATCGGCTGCTTCTTGGAGGAGCAACGCGATCCGAAATCCGGTTTCGCGTTACTCGGCGGCGAGGGCCTGCTGGTCGTCGTTCGCCGGAATAATGGAGACGTAACAACGGCCGCCGCGTTTCGTGGTGAATTTCACGGCGCCGGTTTCGAGCGCGAACAGGGTGTGATCACGGCCCATGCCCATGTTCTCACCCGGGTGGAAGGTGGTGCCGCGCTGGCGCACGATGATGTTGCCGGCCAGCACCTGCTCGCCGCCAAAACGCTTCACGCCGAGGCGCTTCGACTCGGAGTCGCGACCGTTGCGCGACGAACCACCGGATTTCTTGTGAGCCATAGGTCTGCTCCGTCTTTCCTTATGCCGTTCCCGCCCTCAGGCCGGCTCGGCGAATGCTTGTGTTCTTACGCTTCGTCGGTCTTGGCGGCGGCCTTCTTGGCCGGAGCCTTCGCAGGCTTGGGGGCCGAGCCCTCGACCACGGCGGCTTCGACCTTGGCCGAGGACTTCGAGCCTTCGGCCACCACGGTCTGGGTCGATCCCAGGTCGGAGGTCGCGTCGCGCTTGGCCAGGCCGCGGGCGCGCAGGTTGATCTCAGCCTTGGTCATCAGATCGATCTTGCCGTCCCACTTGGCCTTTTCGCCGGCGCCTTCGATGCCGGTGATGCGCAGGACCGATTCCAGCTGGCGGTGGCCGTTCGTGCGGCGATAGCCCTGACGACGGGTCTTCTTGAAGATCTTCACCTTCTCGCCCTTGCGGGTCTCGATCAGGGTCGCGCCGACGAAGGCGCCGTCGATCAGCGGAGCGCCGACGGTGACGCCCTTGTCGCCGCCCAGCATCAGCACGCTGTCGAACTTCAGTTCCTGACCGGCGTCGCCGTTCAGCTTCTCGACCACGATCGTGTCGCCCGGTTGAACCCGGTACTGCTTGCCGCCGGTCTTGATCACCGCGTACATGTTGGAGCCTCAGCGTAACGCAAAAAAGGATGCGCCCGCCGGGTGACCCCGCGGGCGAAGAGCGGCGACATATACGGACCGCCCCCTTCGAGTCAACGCGAAAGGCGCCGAAAATGCCCGGCCACGCTCAATTCGACGACTGATCTAGCCGCGTTCGGAGTCGCCGTGCAAAGACGAAGAGACTACGAGGGGACGTCATCATGACCCGGATTCTACAGAGTGCGGCCACAGACCGCCGGGTCACGGCCGCCCGCCGCATCGCCGCGCACATCGCCGACCACCTCAAGGCCGACCTGTCGCTGGAGCTGTGGACCGGCGAGGTGATTCCCCTGGGCCCGAACGCCCGAGACGACATCCGCATCGTCCTGGCCGATCCGTCCGCCGTCCGCCGCCTGATCCTCAAGCCTGGCCTGATGGCCCTGTTCGAGCTCTATGCGACCGGAGAGATCCGCATCGAGGGCGGATCGCCGCTCGAGGCCGCGAACCGCTGGGACCACGGCCGCGCCGTCCACCTGCCCCGCCGGGTCGACAAGGGCCTGATCGCGCGCGAACTGATTCCCTTCCTTCTGGACGGGTCTCGCCGCAGCGTCGGCGACGCCGCCTACGACCCCACCGGCGAGGCCGGCCAGCGCAAGGACAAGTCGGCGCGCAAGGACAAGGACTTCATCTCCTTCCACTACGACGTCGGCAACGACTTCTACGGCCTCTTCCTCGACCCGGAGATGGTCTACTCCAGCGCCTATTACGCCGACGCCGACCAGTCGCTCGAGGACGCCCAGACCCGCAAGCTGGACTTCATCTGCCGCAAGCTCCGTCTCAAGCCCGGCCAGAAGCTGCTCGACGTCGGCTGCGGTTGGGGCGGCCTGTCGTGCTGGGCCGCGCAACACTACGGCGTCACCGTCCACGGCGTGACCCTGTCGGAGGAGCAACTGGCCTACGCCCGCGCCAAGGTCGAGCGGCTGGGCCTGTCGGACAAGATCACGCTGGAGCTTCGCGACTACCGCGATCTCCAGATGACCGAGCATTTCGACGCCATCTCCCAGGTCGAGATGTTCGAACACGTCGGTTTCGCCAACCACGATCGCCACTTCCTGGAGATGCACCGCCTCCTGAAACCCGGCGGCCTCTATTTCCACCAGGCCTCGGTGCGGCGGGGCGGTCGCGACGTCAGCAATATCACGCCCCAGACCAATGCGACCCGCACCATCGGCCGCTTCATCTTCCCAGGCGGAGAGCTGGACACCATCGGCATGACGGTGACCAACCTCGGCCGGCTCGGCTTCGAGGTTCTGGACGTCGAGGACCTGCGCGAGCACTTCCAGGCCACCACCGCCGAATGGTCCCGCCGCCTGATGGCCCGCCGCGACGAGGCCGTCGCCATGGTCGGCGAGGAGCGCACTCGCCTGTGGCTCATCTTCTTCGCCATGTGCGCCAAGGGCTTCGAGCGCGGCTCGATCCTCGTCTACCAGACCGTCGCCCAGCGCCGTCGAGCTGGCCCCAGCGGCGTGCCGCTGGATCGGGGCTCGCTTTATCGCTGATCGCGGCTGGACCGTTATAAAGTAACACGCTATATCGGGATCAATGTCGCCGCCCGATCTCGAACAGCCGGTCCTTCTGTCCCTCGTCGGGGGCGGGTTCGCGGCGGCCTTCCTTCATGCGGCCTTGCCGACCCACTGGCTGCCGTTCGTTCTGGTCGGGCGCGCCCAGCGCTGGAGCCTGCCGAGGAACCTGCTGGCCGCCGCCGCCGCCGGTCTGGCCCATATCGCCACCACGGCCGTCGTCGGCTCCCTGATCGTGGCGGCCGGTCTGGCGCTGGACGGCATCGTCGCCGGCCTGTTGCCCCATCTGTCCGCCGTCCTCCTGTTCGGCTTCGGCGCCTTCTATCTGGTGAAGTCGGCCATCCGCCGCCCGGCCATGGCCGGAGGCCCTGCGCTCGATCTCGCCGAGCCCACCGTCGGCCATGGCGCCGCCTTCTGGGGCCTGGTCGCGGTCATGGCCCTGTCGCCGGGCGAGGTGCTGCTCCCGATCTATATGTCGTCGGCCCAGGAAGGCGTCGGCGCCCTGATGCTTCTGACCCTCGCCTTCGCCGTCGGCACCATCCTCGGCATGGCCACCTTCACCACCCTGGCCCGCGCCGGCGCCTCGGTGCTGAGACTGGAGCGCTGGGCGCGCTATGAGGGCGCCATTCTCGGCCTCGCCCTGATAGCGATCGGCCTTCTCGTCGTGCTTCACCAGCACTAGGCTGGACCCATGGGGCACGCGCACGACCACCACGATCATGACCATCACGCCCATGACCACGGTCACAGCCAGGGCCACGGCCATTCGCACGGCCACCACGGTCACGCCCACGGTCCGGTCGACACCGGCGACTGGCGCTACCTCGTCGGCCTGATCGTCAACCTCGCCTTCGTCGCCTGCGAGTTCGGAGCGGGCATCTACAGCGGCTCGACCGCCCTGCTCGCCGACGCCGGGCACAATCTATCCGACGTCCTCGGTCTGGCCATGGCGGGCGGCGCCGCCGTCCTCGCCAGACGCGCGGCGGGACAGCAGCTGACCTACGGCTTCGGCAAGGCGACCATCCTCGCCGCCCTCGCCAACGCCCTCCTGCTGATCTTCGCCTGCGGGGCCATCGCCTTTGAGGCGGTCCAGCGCCTGACCGATCCCGCCCCGGTCCAGTCGACCGTCATCATGGTCGTCGCCGGCATCGGCTTCGTCATCAATCTGGGCACGGCGCTCCTGTTCATGCGCGACCAGCACAAGGACCTGAACGCGCGCGGCGCCTATCTGCACATGATGGCCGACGCCGGAGTCTCGATCGGCGTCGTCATCTCCGGCGCGATCATCATGGTCTCCGGCTGGTCGATCATCGACCCGCTGGTCTCCATCGTGATCGTCGCCGTGATCCTTCTGGGCACCTGGGGCCTGCTGAAGGACTCGGTCGGTCTGGCCATGGACGCCGCCCCCGGCTCTGTCGATGTATCCAAGGTGCGCGAGGCGCTTCTGGCCCTGCCGGGCGTCCGCGCCGTCCATGACCTGCACATCTGGAACCTGTCGACGACCTCCACCGCCCTGACCGCCCATCTGGTCCACGACCGGGGCGACCCGCGCGCCCTGCTGATGGAGGCCCAGGCCCTGACGAAGTCGAAATTCGCCATCGCCCACACGACGCTTCAGCTCGAAACCGACGTCATGCCGGATTGTCCGGACTGCTGACCTCTTCTTTCGTCATTCCGGGC
>CAMLNY010000147.1 GCA_946481405.1 uncultured Brevundimonas sp.
GTAGTTGTTGGGCAGGTTGATCAGGGTCAGCTCGGGCTCGCGCACGAACGCCCGCCAGTCCAGACGCTCACGCAGCCGCGCCAGCGTCTCCGGACTGACCGCCTCGTCCAGCAGGCCGGCCGTCTTCAGCTCGTGCAGGGCCGAGATGAAATAATAGATGCCCCAGCTGTCGTTGGCGTCCTCCAGCGTCAGCTCGGACAGGCGACGGAAAGCGGCCAGCCTTTCGGCGAAATCAGGGTCGTCGCGATCAGTTGCGACCAGCAGATGCGACATGCCGATGGCGATCTTGCCGGGCAGGAACTTGTCCTGGGCCTCGAACACCTCGACCCCGTCCAGACGATAGTCGCGGCCCTCGGCGACCAGGGCTTCCAGCAGGGTCTCGATCTGGGGCCGGACCCGATCCTCGACCGTCCGGTTCATCGGCGGCGGGTCGCGGTAGAGCACGCCCCGTTCCTGCGCCGCCGCCCCGACCGGAACCGCCGCAGCGCCGAGCGCGAGCGCGGCCCAGAGGCCGGCGGAGGTGGAAACACGACGCATGTAAAACTCGCGAAAGAAAAGGGGGACGGCCGGCGGGCCGCCCCCCGAGAGGCGTCTGCCTTAGGAGAGCAGACCCGCACGGTATGTTGGCCTGACCGGACCGTCAACTGGCCTTACCAATCGGTACGCTGCGACATTTGTGACGCCGCCATCAGGAGAGCTCCCACGCCGTAGAGCTGGGTATCGGTGGCCACCACACGGTCAGGCGCATAGCCGACCTGCTGCACCCAGCCGAGACGACCATCAGGCTGGATCGCGCGCTCCAGGGCGGCCCAGCCCTTGGCGATGGTCGGTCCATAGGTCGCCTGATCCAGCACCCCGTGGTTCACGCCCCAAGCCATTCCATAGACGAAGAAGGCCGTGCCGCTGGTCTCGGGCGGACCGCCGGCGTCGAGAAGGGAGACGGGCCAGTAGCCCTCGGCGCCCTGGAGGCCCCGGATGCGCTCGGACATCTGACGGAACAGTTCGACATAGCGCGGGCGCGACGGATCGTCGGCCGGCAGGGCCTCCAGGATCCGGGCCAGGCCCGCGTAGGACCAGCCATTGCCCCGGCTCCAGAAGACCTTGTTGCCGGAGGCTCCCGGGCGGCCGATGAAGCGGCTGTCACGATAGAAAAGGTGATCCTCGGTGTCATAGAGCTGGGCGACGGCGGCCTGCAGTTCGCGGTCGGCGTGACGCCAGTAGGTCGGATCGCCCGTCGCCTTCGACACGGCGGCCCAGACCGGCGGGGCCATGAATATGGCGTCGGACCAGCACCAGCGGACCTGACAGGCGCGCTCACCGCGCTCTTCGCCGAAGATCAGGGGGACGTCGCTGGGCGCGGCGGCGACAGCATCGAACCGGGCCCGGGTCGGAGCGAGACGACGCGCGCGTTCCTCACCCTCCGCCCGGGCGGCGGCCCAGACCCAGGCATGGCCGATGGCGTCGTCGTCGGCATGCCTCGGCCGATCGCCATAGCTCCAGCCGTTGGCCTGACCATGGGCGATCACCGCCTCGGCATAGCGGGAGTCGCCGGTCGCATCGGCGAAGTCGCCCAAGCCCGCCCAGAAGGTGGCCTGGATCCAGTCGGTCGGATCCTCGGTGTGATCCTGGAAGGTCGAAACATAGTCGAACCGATCCATGTGGTTCAGCTGCCAATCCGCTACCCGGCGGGCCTGCTGCACCACGGCCGGGTCCGGGTCGGGCGCCGTATGGGCGCATCCGGCGATCGTAAGGGCGACCGCCGCCTGAATGGCGACGAGGGTCTGCTTCAGTCCGAACATCTTCATCTCCCGGAGCCCCTCGCGGTTGATCCGCGATATTTTGGCCAGACCAATATTGCCACCGGTGTCATTTTTGGTCTAGCCTGTTTGCAAGGTCGCCCGACCAACGGGTGCGCGACGAAACGTCCTAGAGGGGAAACCACCATGACCACTGTAACGCTCCGCGCGGGCCGCGTCCTGCTTCTGTCGTCTGTCGCCGCGATGGCGATGACGACGGCGGCTTTGGCCCAGACGGCCCCCGATGCGCAACCCGCGCCGCAGGAGGAAGAGTCCTCGGTCGAGGAGGTCGTCGTCACCGGCATTCGTGCCACCCAGCGCAACTCCATCGCCGTAAAGCGCGAGACGGCCACTATCGTCGACGCCATCGTCAACGACGAGATCGGCTCCCTGCCCGACAACTCGGTCGGCGACACCCTGGAGCGGATCACGGGCGTCACGGCGGACCGGTTCAAGGGCAACGCCAACGAACTGTCGGTGCGGGGTCTCGGCCCCACCCTTTCCTTCTCGACCTTCAACGGCCGCGAGGTCTCGACCGCCGGTCCCGACCGCTCCGTCGCCTTCCAGCAGTTCCCGTCCGAGCTTGTGAACGGCGTGCTGGTCTACAAGTCGCAACAGGCGGACTTCGTGGACGGCGGCATCGCCGGGGTCATCGACCTGCGATCCATCCGCCCGCTGGAAGCCACCCCGCGCCTGCAGGCCGAATACCGCGCCGTCTATCAGCCCAAGGATGACGCCATCCTGGGTCGCAGCGGCATGGGCTATCGCGCCAACGTCTCCTGGACCAACCGCTGGCTGGATACGGCCATCGGCGATCTGGGCCTGAGCATCGGCTACCAGCATCAGGACCAGGCGGTGCCTGAGGACTACTACACCACCAACTCCGCCTTCATCCCGTGCAACACCTCGGCCAACAATCCGAACGTAATCTCGGGCACGGCGGCCCAGCAGACGGCGGCGGGAACCAGTTTCAACTGCGCCCTTCGCCCGACGCTCAGCGCCGCCAACCAGGCCGGAACGACGGCCGGACCGCTCTACTTCGCCACCACCTCGCGCACCTTCCGCCAGATCTCGACCAGCGAGGAACGCGACGGTCTTCTGGGCGCCCTGCAATGGCGTCCCACTGACCGTCTGGATTTCACCCTGGACGGCCAGTACTCGAACCGCTCCAGCCTGGAGAACCGCAACCAGCTGGCCATCACCGAGGCCGCGCGCGGCCTTCGTCCGCTGATCATCGGCGGTCAGGGCAACGACTACTCGGACGGCGCCCTGATCAGCTACACGGGCAACTCCAACCTGGAGATCCAGCTCGAGGATCGCCTGCGGGAAGAGGAATATATCGGCGGCGGCCTGTTCGGCCGCTGGAACGGCGATCGCCTGCGCGTCACCGGCGACCTGTCCTACTCCCAGTCGCACCGCACAGAGCTCCAGAAGGCCACCAACATGCGGTCCAACCGCCGGGCGGTCTATACGCTGGACGGGACCGACGACGTTGTGCCGATGGTCAACTTCGTCGACTTCGACGTGAACAACTCGGCCAATTTCCTCGTCACGACGCCGGCGGCCAACACCAACTATGCGCGCTATCGTCTGGTCACCGACCGGGAGGACGCGATCGCTGCGGCCCGGGTCGACGCCATTTACGACCTTGGCGACGAAGGCTTCTTCCGCTCGATCGGCTTCGGCGGCCGGGTCTCGGAGCACACGCGCGAGACGGACCTGAACAACAATTCGGACGTCTCCATCCCGATCGCCCGCGACGGCATGACCGCCGCCCAGATCGTGGCCCAGGCCAACGTCCAGTGCCGCGTTCCCTACGCCACGACCGATTTCATGAGCGAGTCCTCGACCAACATCCGGTCCTGGGCTCAGTTCGACAACAACTGCCTGTTCCGAGCCTATACGGGGCGCGAGGACAATCCGCTGCTGGCCGACTCGCGCGGCCCGGAGGACATCGACGTCACCGAGACGATCACCGCCCTCTACGCCATGGCCAATTTTGCCAGCGAGTGGAACTCCATCCCCGTGAGCGGCAACTTCGGCCTACGCTATGTCTCGACCCAGGTCGAGGCCCGCGGCTTCCGCTCGGCCGTGACCGTCAGCCCGTCGGTGGCAGGGTCCGCCGCGACCATCGTGGTCGTCCCCGGCACGCTCAGCGAGATCACCGGCGAGGGCGACTATGACTACTGGCTGCCCAGCGCCAACCTGAACTTCGACCTGAACGACCAGACCCGCCTGCGCTTCGGCGTCTCGCGCGCCATCGCACGCGTCGGGATCGAGGAGTTCAACGTCGGCATCAACCCGATCGTCGATGCGACGGCCACCACTGTGGCCGGCGTGCTGGCCAACTCCCAGACCGGCAACCCGAACCTGAAGCCGCTCGAAAGCTGGAATTTCGACAGCTCGCTCGAATTCTATCTCAACGCGGACACCAGCTTCTCGATCGCCCCCTACTACAAGCTGATCAAGGGCGCGGCCTTCGACGCGGTGCAGCCGTTCACGACCTCGATCATCGCCAACGGCGCCGAGGTCACCTTCAACGCCGTGGCCCCGGCCAACGACACCGAGGAGCGGACCCTGTACGGTGTTGAGCTGACCGGCAGCCACGTCTTCACCTACCTGCCGGGCCTGTGGAGCGGGCTCGGCGTCTCGGGCGGCTACAACTACGCCGAGGCGGACTTCGAGTTCCCCGATCCGTCGACGGTCGCTCCCTATGTCGACCCGGCCAACCTGCGCGGCTTGTCTCGTCACACGGCCAACGCCTCGATCTTCTGGGAAGGTCTGGGGATCCAGCTCCGCGCCGCCTACCGCTACCGCTCCGACTATTCCAAGCCGAACAGCTCGACCAACCGCAGCGTCCAGGGCGCCGGCTATCTGAACCTCTCGGCCAGCTACCGCCTGAACGAGCACGTCCAGTTCAAGGCCCAGGCCCTGAACGTGCTCAACGAGCGCGACGTCATGTACAAGGCCGGCGAGGACTCGATCACCGAGGTCAGCGAGAGCACGCCCCAGGTCTATATGGGCATCGTCCTTCGCTACTGATGCTTCCACGAAAGCCCGTGGCGGCCGACGGTCGCCGCGGGCCCGCTTCCTTCCGGAACGCCCGATGATCCGCTCCTCCTTCCTGTCCCTCGCTCTGGCCGTCGCCGCGACCTCGACGCCGTGGTCGGCCATTATGCCAGTCCCTATACCCCCTGCTCGGCCTATGTTCTGCTCCACCATGTGTTCGGCGAGGCGGCGGGCGTCGAGGGC
>CAMLNY010000148.1 GCA_946481405.1 uncultured Brevundimonas sp.
CTCGACCGACATGTCGAGCACATCGGACACGGTATGGCCCTTGTAGTGGACCTCCAGGGTCTCGCGGTTGTAGCGCTTGCCCTTGCAGACCTCGCAGGGGACGTAGATGTCGGGCAGGAACTGCATGTCGATCTTGATCGTGCCGTCGCCGGCGCAGGCCTCGCAGCGGCCGCCGCGGACGTTGAAGGAGAACCGGCCCGGCAGGTAGCCCCGGACCTTGGCCTCCGGGGTGGCGGCGAACAGCTTGGCCAGCTCATAGCCGATGCCCGTCGAGGCGCCGGTCACCAGAGCCAGCGGACGCACGCCTTCGGCGGCGCTAAGTTCATTATTCGACATAAGAATTTCCCAGATGGGTGGATCGACAAGGAAGCGGCCGGACTACCGCAAGTTCCGTATGGCCGCGCTGGAACGGGCGCGGTCCGGGCGGATTGAGAGGCCACCCAAGGAGATCGCCATGTCCTCAGAAACACCGATGTCGACCGACGCCGACATCGCCTCCACCGCCTTCATCGACAAGGACCGCGTCGAGGGCGAACACGACGCCTCAAGCCTGCGGGCCGCGATGATCAACCGCCCCCGTGGGGAGCTTTACGGTTTCTGGCGCGACGTCACCAACTTCCCCCGCTTCATGGAGAATGTGCGTTCGGTGACTGTGCTCGAGCCCGGCCGGTCGCAGTGGTCTATCGCCGGGCCGGCCGGGGCCGAGATCGAACTGGTGTCCGAGATCACCGAGGACCTGCCCGGCGAACGCATCGCCTGGACGTCCAGCGAAGGCTCCGACGTCGACCACGAAGGCTGGATCGAGTTCAAGGACAACGCCTTCGGTCGCGGGACCGAGGTCCGCCTGTTCATCAGCTACGACCCGCCCGCCGGCGCGATCGGCAAAGTGGTCGCCAAGGTCCTGCAGCGCGAGCCGCGGGTCCAGGCGCGCCGTGAGCTCCGCCGCTTCAAACAGCTCATGGAAACCGGCGAGGTCTCGACCTCCAGGGCGCCCGACGCCGCGCCGCGCGCCGACCGCCACTTCTGATCGCCGGCCTCGGCCGCTCACACCCTCATTGAAAGTATCCTCATGCGCGCACTGACCTGGCACGGGAAGCACAACGTTTCCGTCGATACCGTCCCCGATCCCAGGATCGTCAATCCCCGGGACGCCATCATCAAGATCACCGCCACCGCCATCTGCGGCTCGGACCTGCACCTCTACGACAGCATGATCCCCGGCATGTCCAACGGCGACGTCCTGGGCCACGAGTTCATGGGGATCGTGGAGGAGGTCGGGCCCGCCAACACGACCCTGAAGCGCGGCGACCGGGTCGTCGTCCCCTTCGTCATCGCCTGCGGCAAATGCTTCTTCTGCGACCACAAGATGCCGGCGGCTTGCGACAACTCGAATCCCGCAGACAAGGCCGACGCCTCGGAGATCCTCTACGGCCAGTCGATGACGGGGGCCTTCGGCTACTCGCACCTGACCGGCGGCTATGCCGGCGGGCAGGCCGAATATGCCCGGGTCCCCTACTCCGACTACGGTCCGATCAAGGTTCCGGACGGGATCGAGGACGAGCGGGTCCTGTTCCTCTCCGACATCTTCCCCACCGGCTGGATGGCCGCGGAGAACTGCCAGATCCAGCCGGGCGACACGGTCGCTATCTGGGGCTGCGGACCGGTCGGGCTGTTCGCGATCAAGTCGGCGATCCTGCAGGGCGCCGGGCGTGTGATCGCTATCGATCATCATCCTAACCGTCTGGCCCTCGCCAAGGCCAACGGCGCCGAGGTCCTGAATTACCACGAGGTCAAGGTCCGCGAGGCCCTGATGGAGATGACTGCGGGGATCGGCCCTGACAGCTGTATCGACGCCGTCGGGATGGAGGCGCACGGCTTCTCGCCCGACAATATCGTCGACGCCATCAAGCAGGAGACCAGGGTGCTGGGCACCGACCGCCCCCACGTGATGCGCGAAGTCATCATGGCGGTGCGAAAGGGCGGGACGGTCTCGGTGCCCGGCGTCTACGGCGGCTTCGCCGACAAATGGCCGATCGGCGCCTTCATGGAGAAGGGGCTGACGCTGAAGACCGGCCAGACCCATGTGCAGAATTATCTGCCGGAGCTGCTCCAGCTGATCCTCGACGGCAAGATCGACACCACCGACCTCATCTCCCACCGGCTACCGCTCGAACAGGCCGCCGAGGGCTACAAGAACTTCAAGGAAAACCAGAACGAGTGGACGAAGGTCGTCCTGCTTCCGCAATGACCCGGACCGCAGCGGGCGCGAGAGAGCGCGACCCGAAGGGCGGCGCGTAGCAGCCAAACTGTCGCGGACACCGCCCGGTGGACATGCGGAACCATCGCCTCCGCTTCGCTCCGGCGCCGCCGGGTTCCGGGTCTCCGCTTCGCTACGCCCGGAATAACGAAAGGAAGGAAGTCGCCCTCTGCCTCCAGAGAGTGTCGCTTGCGAGCCTGCGACATTTCCATTCACTCTCGTGCTAGCGAATGTGATTGACGGAGTAATGTCGTCATGTCCTCATCCCCCCAAGCGCCGACGATCACGATCGGCGCAATGGGAGGAATTGAGATGAAGGCGTTACTGCTTGCTTCCGCTTGCGTGGCGGCCCAGCTGCTGGTCGTGGCCCCGGCCGCGGCCCAGAGCGGCCAGTCAGCGAACCCCAACGAGGATCAGGACCGCGGGGCCGCCGTCGAGGACGTCATCGTCACCGCGACCCGACGCGCCGAACGGGTCCAGGACGTGCCCGTCAGCGTCACGACCCTGTCCCAGGACGACCTGAACGAGCGCGGCATCGTCAACTACGACGGTCTGGCCACGCCACGCCGGGCGTCGTGCTGAACCGCGCCTCGGCCAACTTCAACAACTTCACCGCCCGCGGCATCGCCACCAACGGCTACGGCGCCAATCTGCAGAGCACGGTGGCCATCTATCTGGACGAACTGCCGATCTCGTCGAACGGCAACTCCACCATCCTGGACCCGAGCCTTTACGACGTGGAGCGGATCGAATTCCTGCGCGGACCGCAGGGGACCCTGTTCGGTTCGGGTTCGCTGGCCGGCGCCCTGCGCATCCTGACGCACGATCCGGACCCGACGAAGTTCGACGCCTCGGCCCTGGTCGACATCGGCGGCATGAGCGAGGGCGGGCTGCGCCAGCGCTACAACGCCATGGTCAATGTGCCGCTGATCGAGGACCAGCTGGCGCTGCGCGTCGTCGGCTTTTCGCGCAACGAGGAAGGCTGGGTCGACAACAGGGGCACCGGCATCGAGAACGCCAATACCCTGGTCCAGTACGGCGGTCGCGCCATCCTGCAATGGACCCCGAACGACCGCTTCTCGGCGCGGCTTCTGGTGTCGCAGGAAATCAGCAACCCGCACGACTCGTCGCTGACCAACCCGGTGCGCGGGGAGTACGTCCGCTTCACCGACCGCCCGGACAAGTTCCAGAGCGACATGACTAACATCAACGCCACCCTCGAATACCAGTTCGACGGGGCGCTTCTGACCAGCTCGACCACCTTCTCGGACTACACCGGCCTGTTCTACGTCGACCTGGCCGGCACTTTCGCCCAGCAGTTCCCTTTCGCGCTGGACGCCACGGGGATGGACGACACCTTCGTACAGGAGGCGCGTCTGGTGTCCGATCCGGGCGGCAGCTTCGACTGGTCGATCGGCGGCTTCTATACCCGCAAGCGTCGGGACGTGGACTATGCCTATCGCTCCAACCCCGCCTATCTGGCGGCGCGCAACATCACCGGCCTGCCGAGCGAGTACTACAACCGCTTCGTCTCCTACTTCATCAGCCATGAGGCGGCGGCGTTCGGTCAGGTGACCTATCGCTTCAACCCCGATCTGTGGATCACAGGCGGGCTGCGCTACGGCTCGACGGACGCCCAGGGCTTCACCGAGGCGGGCGGCTATAACTCCAACTACCTGACCCTGGCTTTCTTCAACCTGTCGGGGCCGGTGACGATAACGCCGATCGCGGCGGCGACGGGGCTCAAGGCGGAAGAGACCGGCTTCTCGCACCGCCTGAGCCTGTCGTGGCGTCCGACCCCGGCGGTGACGACCTACGCCGCCGTATCGACCGGCTTCCGTCCCCCGATCATCAATGCGCGCGGCGGCGCGGCCAGCACGCTGGATCCGACCGACATCGTCATTCCGGCCGGGGCGTCCTCGGACAACCTGACCAACTATGAGGTCGGGGTGAAGGGTCGCTGGTTCGGCGGTCGTCTGTGGGCCGATGCGGCGGTCTACTGGATCGACTGGAACGACATCCAGGTGCAGGCCAACCGGGTGTCCGACTCGGTGCAGTTCGCCACCAACATCGGCGGCGCGACCTCCAAGGGGATCGAGGTCGCGGTCATGGCCATGCCGATCGACGGCTGGACCGTCGCGGCCACGGCCTCCTGGAACGACGCCAAGGTCGACGACCTGACGCCGCAGGAAGCCGCCTTCTCGGGCGCCGTGATGGATGCGCGTCTGGCGGGGCCGCAGGCTTCGGGCTCGCTGAGGGTCACCTACGAATGGCAACCGGCGTCGAACGTCGTCGGCAACGCCTCGGTCGCCATCTCGCACGTCGGCGACTTCCCGAACGCCTTCCCGAACACGCCGGGACGGCCTCTGACGCCCCTGCCGACGTATGATTACACGGACTCCTATACGTTCGTGAACGCCAACCTGGCCTTCGCCTTCGAGGCGTTCACGGTGGCCGGCTACATCGAGAACCTGTTCGACGACCACTCGGTCAACTACGTCCACCCCGAGGCCTTCATCGACGCCCGCTACGGACGGCTGCGGCCGCGCACCGTCGGCGTGCGGATCGGCTGGGAGTACTGACCCCAAGCGAACCGGTCCGGGGGTTTCGCGCCTCCGGGCCGGAATGCGCCATTGCGCCGCCGGGTCGCCTCGTGGTGGAATCCGGATACGATCAGTTCGGTGGATCAGGCCGCCGGGACGACAGGATGCGTTCGAGAGTGAGTATGGCGGCGACCGGCAAATCATCCGCGAACGTGCAG
>CAMLNY010000149.1 GCA_946481405.1 uncultured Brevundimonas sp.
GTTCGTTTGGGATTGGCTGGCATGCGCTTCAAGAGGACGTCCATCGCCCTGCTGACCGTGGCCCTTGCGGCGCCCGGCGCGGCCCTGGCCCAGAACAGCGGTTCGGCGGGCCTGTCGACCTTCCAGAGCGGCTATGGTGGCGCGCGGCAATCGGTCAGCGCGGCCCAGACCGGCTCAACGCGGGATCAGAACGGCAACCGGCTGATCGTCGACGGGATCATCCAGGCCGGCGCCTCGACCTATTCGCGCCAGTCCGGCGGCGTGTCCCAGACCTATTCCGGGGCCGGCGGCTCCCAGGGCACGACGATCGCCGGCTCCACGGCCATCGGCAACAATCTGAACGTGGTGGTCCAGGGCAGCCACAACACGGTCATCGTCAACTCGCGTCAGACCAATACGGGCAATGTCAGCGCCCGCACGGACCTGACCGGCACCCTGACAGGCTTCGAATGATCGCCAGCTCCCTTCGTCCCCGGCTGAAGAGCGGCCTCGTCGTCGTTGCGGTCGCCGGCCTTCTGTCCGCCTGCGTCAGTCCGGTCGCCGGACCCGGCGGCCTGTACGCCCGGCCGATCGGCAATGCGCCGGTGACAGCCAACCCGACCCCCTATTCCCCTGCCCTGTACTGCATGGCCGACTACGCCCGACGCTATAACCTGCCCTCGCCCCGCATGGCGGTGGCGCGGGTGTCCGACTACACCGGTTCGGTCTCGGCCGACGGCGGCCGCCAGATCACCCAGGGCGCATCCCTGATGACCATGTCGGCCCTCGCCAAGGCCGGCGCCCGGGTGGTCGAGCGCTACGACACCTCCATCTCGGAGATGGAGTTGCGCTACGCCAATAACCGGCTGATCAGCGACGAGGGCCCGGACGCCCCGGCCGACGCCAACTACCGCCGCATCCTGGCGGGCCAGGTGCCGGGTTCGGACTTCTACATCACCGGCGGCATCACCGAGGTGAACTACAACATCCGCTCGGCCGGCTTCGACGCCGGGATCGGCGAGACGGATACCGACGTGCCGGGCTCGGGTATCATCCAGGGCAAGGTCTATGTGATGAACGTCGCCCTGGACCTGCGTCTGGTCCAGACCACCACGCTCGAGGTGGTCGACGTCATCTCCTATCAGAAGCAAATCATCGGCCGCGAAGTCTCCGCCGGCGTGTTCGACTTCCTCAACGGCAACGTCTTCGATGTCTCGGCAGGCACAGGCGGAATGGAGCCGGTTCAGCTGGCCGTCCGCGCCCTGATCGAGCGCGCGACCCTGGAAATGATGGCCAATCTTTACGGCGCGCCGGGACCCGAGGTCTGCCTCGATGCCTCGAACGATCCGCTGAACACGGTGGGCGCGACCGGCGGCTACTACGCCGCCTATGACAACACGGGAACGAACAATGGCCAGACTCGCGCCGATCCGTCTCGCTGGCACGCTGGCCGCGACGGCGATGTGCGTCGCAGCCGCTACTGAGGCCGCCGCCCAGGACCGTTCGATCGTCCTGAACCAGCAGCTTCAGCTCGGCGACGTCATCGCGGGTCAGACCCTGAACGTCGAAGGCGCCGAGGATGAGGTGGCCGTCGACAACGCCGCCCAGGGCAACAGCCTGTCCGGGACCGTCGAAAACGACGCCCTGAACCTGACTTCGACCCAGACGATGCGCGGCAACACCCGCGCGACCACCACCCTGACCCTGACCGGAGACACCGAGGGTCCGGTCAATGCGACGACCCAGGCGCGCGGCAACTATCTGGCGGCCGGCGCCTACGGCGCCGATCTGACGATCGAATCGACGCAGACCGTCGATCCGTCCGAGGTGACCGCCTCCTCGACCATCACCGGATCGTCGGCGCGCCTGATCGGCGGGGCCTCGGTGGGCGTCACCGCCATCGCCAACACCGCCGCCCTCGGAGCGAGCGGCTCGCGCGTCGAGGGCACGATCATCCAGAATTCCTCGGCCGGCGTCCGGAGCGAGAATTTCGCGGGCACCCAGTACATCCCGGCGACCGGCGAGTTCATCAGCCAGTCCCTGGGCAACAGCGTCGCGGTGAACTCGGGCCTCGCCTCCAGCCAGGACCTGACCATCCGCCAGCGTCAGGCCGGCGATCAGGTCACCGCCTCGACCAGCGCCAACGCCGGCAACGCCTGGGATCTGGCCGGCCGGGCCCGCGCCACCGCCAACCAGGCCCTGCTCTACAATCAGGGCGGCTCGGCCGTGGTGACTACGGACCAGTCGAACCTGTCGCAGATCCGCACCGCCGCCCGCGTGACCAGCTATGACTTCGGCTCGGCGACCTCCAGCGCCTTCGGCACGGGCAATGAGGTCAACATCGGCAACAACGACCGCTATCTCGAGATCGACAACGCCCAGGTGAACTCGGGTGGGGTGGAGGTCACCTCCACCTTCGAGGGCGCCTATGGCTACGACGCCTATGTCGGCGCCGAGGCCGTGGGCAATTCGGTCACCGGCTACGCCTGTTCCCAGTGCGACGGCCAGATGGACGTGAACAACGCCCAGACGAACTCCGGAAACGTCTCGGCCAACGCCTCGACCACGATTCGCGGCGGCGGCCGTTCGGTGGCCACGGGCGCCAACGCCGTGGGTAATACGGCGACCTTCTACGTCTCCCGTCCGGGAACCTGACGTAAAGTTCATTTTACACTCGCGCCGGTTCGGAGCGAAGGTGACGACAACCGGCGGGGGCCGCTGGATCCTGTAGTCTCACCTCTGTTTCGCCGCGCCTGCCCCGGTGCGGCATCCGTTCCACCGGAGTCTGAATGTCCAACGCTCGCCGCCTTCTTCTCGTCGCCGCCTCCGGGCTGGCGCTGCTCAGCGCCCTGCCCGCCGCCGCCCAGACCGTACAACCCTCCGCTCCCTGGCCCCAGGCCGCCAGCGACATACCTGCTGATTCCAACGTCCGCTTCGGCGTCCTGGCCAACGGCATGCGCTATGCGATCCTTCGCAACGCCACGCCTCCGGGTCAGGCGTCGCTGCGCCTGCGCATCGCGGCCGGTTCGCTGATGGAGAACGACGACCAGCGCGGTCTGGCCCACTTCATGGAGCACATGGCCTTCAACGGGACGACCAACATCCCCGAGAATGACCTGCTGCGCATTCTGGAGCGTCTGGGTCTGGCCTTCGGCGCCGACACCAACGCCTCGACCGGCTTTGACCAGACCGTGTACCAGCTGGACCTGCCGCGTACGAACGACGAGACGGTCGACACCGCCCTGCGCATCATGCGTGAACAGGTGTCGGACGCCCTGATGGCCCCCGAGGCCATCGACGAGGAGCGCGGCGTCATCGCCGGCGAGGAGCGGACCCGCAACACGCCGGGCCTGCGCTCGGCCAAGGCCCAGTTCGCCCTTCTGGCCCCCGGCCAGCGCATCGCCGACCGCTTCCCCATCGGCGACATGGAAATCATCCGCACGGCCCCGCGTGAGCGCTTCGTGGAGTTCTACGAGGCCTACTACCGTCCGTCGCGGGCGACCATGATCGCGGTCGGCGACTTCGACGTCGATCAGATGGAAGCCAAGATCCGCGGCGCCTTCGAAAGCTGGCAGCCCAAGGCGGCCGACGGCCCCGAGCCCGACCTGGGCGAACTCGCCCCGCGCGGTCCGGAGACCCGCATTCTGGTCGAGCCGGGCATCCAGTCCTCGATCCAGCTGAACTGGACCCGCGCGCCAGACCTCGACGCCGACACGGTGGCCGAGCGCAAGTCGCGTATCCTGCGCAACCTCGGTCTGGCCGTCCTGAACCGCCGCCTCGGCGAGATGGCGCGCGCAGATAATCCGCCGTTCGTCGGCGCCGGCGCCTCCAGTTCGACCCTGGTCGACAGCCTGGACATCGGCTCCGTCTCGGCCAGCTTCAATCCCGGCGGTCTTCAGCGCGCCCTCGAGGCCATCGAGCAGGAGACCCGGCGTCTGGTCGAGTTCGGCGTGACCGAGGCCGAAATCCAGCGCGAGATCACCGACCTGCGCACCGCGCTACAGAACGCCGTGGCCGCCGCCGCGACACGCACGACCCCGGCGCTGGCCGGCGGCCTGACGAACGCCACCAACGACGATCGCGTCTTCTCCGCGCCCCAGACCAACCTCGACATCTTCAACGCCGCCGTCGAAGGCGTGACGCCCGCCATCGTGGACGCAGCGACCAAGCCGACATTCGAGGGGCAGGGCCCGCTCGCCCTCGTCGTGACGCCGGAGCCCATCGAGGGGGGCGAGGCGGCGGTGACGCAGCTTCTGCAGGCCTCGCAGGCCACGCCGGTCACCGCGCGCGCGGTCCAGGCGGCCCAGGAATGGCCCTATGCCGAGTTCGGCGCGGCCGCCCAGCCGGTCAGCCGTCGCGAGATCGCCGAAGTCGGCGCGACCGTGGTCACTTTCGCCAATGGCACGACCCTGACGGTCAAGCCGACCACCTTCCGCGACGAGCAGATCCTAATCACCGTGCGCACCGGTCTGGGCGAACAGGGCCTGCCGACCGATCGTCAGGACCCGCAGACCCTGGGCGGGTTCGTCTTCACGGCGGGCGGTCTGGGTCGTCTGACGCTGGACGAGATGAACCGCGTGCTCAGCGGCCGCATCTACGGCGCCAACTTCTCGGTCGACGGCGACGCCTACCAGCTGTCGGGCGGAACCCGTCCGCAGGATCTGCAGCTCGAGATGCAGGTGCTGACGGCCTATCTGACCGACCCGGGCCTGCGTCCCGCCCCGTTCGAGCAGATCAAGGCCCTGTTCCCGCAGATCATCGCCCAGCAGATGGCCACGCCGGGCGGCGCCTTCGCGATCCAGTCCTCGGGCCTTCTGGCCTCGGGCGACGCGCGCCAGACCTTCCCGACGGCGCAGGACATCAACGGCTTCACCATGGATCAGCTCAAGGCGGGCCTGACCGCCGGTCTGGCCCAGGGTCCGGTCAGCGTCGTCATGGTCGGCGATGTGACCGTCGACGACGCCATCGCGGCCGTCGGCTCGACGCTGGCCGCCCTGCCCGCCCGCCCGGCCCTG
>CAMLNY010000150.1 GCA_946481405.1 uncultured Brevundimonas sp.
GCCTGATCAACGCCCTCGTCTGGTTCGCCCGCCTTCACTACCGCCTGCTCAAGCCAGCGCTCGAGCCTGAACAAAACACCGTCGTTGGAGACCGCGCATGATCCGGACCCTTCTCATCATCGCCGCCGCCGGCCTCGTGCTGGCCACGGCCTCCCTGGGCGGCGCCTTCGCGCTGGGCGGACGCGACATGGCCCGCAACGGCTGGGAGTGGACCCTGCACGACCGAGACGGCGACACCGTCTCCTTCAAGCGCGACGACGGTACCCGCGGTCCCGACGTCACGCGCAACCTCGAATGGACCGGCGGCCAGAAGCTGACCGTCGATCTGCTGGCCCAGGTCGAATACGTCCAGGGCGATCAGGCTGGCGTCGTCGTCACCGGCCCGGCCGACGCGGTCAACCGTGTCCGCCTGATCGACGGTCGCCTGACCATGGAAGACGCCGACGGTCCGACCCACGAGCAGGTCTACTTCGGTCGCCGCGAGGGCGGACGCGGCATCTGGGTCGAATCGGAGGAACTGCGGATCGTGGTCACCGCCCCCAACGTCAACGACTTCGATCTGGAAGGGTCCGCCCGCCTCGACCTGCGTGACTATGATCAGGACACCCTGACGCTGGACATCTCGGGCTCGGGCCATGTGACGGCCTGGGGCAAGGCCCGGGCGCTGGAGCTGGACATCTCCGGCTCGGGCGAGGCCGACCTTCAGGGCCTGACCCTGACCGACGCCAATGTCGGCATCTCCGGCTCCGGAGACGCCGTCCTGACCCCGACGGGTCGGGCCGACGTCTCCATCTCCGGCTCGGGCGACGTCGAACTCCTGACCCGCCCGGCCCAGCTGTTCCAGGACATCTCGGGCTCCGGCGACGTGGATGTCCACAACCGGACTTCGTGATCGACCGAATCTCCCTCCCCTTCATGGGGAGGGACGATCGCGTAGCGATCAGGGTGGGGTCCGAATAGCGAGTACGCACCGACGACACGGCCCCACCCGGGCTTCGCTCCGCTCCGCCGTCCCTCCCCATGAAGGGGAGGGAGAAGCGATCAGGTGACGAAGGCTCCTCCCCTCCCTATCTTCGGTCCATGACCGTCCACATCCCCCCGCCGCCCCTGCTCGAAACCGCCGGGGTCGATCCCGACGAAGCCCTGTCGATCCTCCAGGGCGCGCTCCACGGCGCCGACGACGGCGAACTGTTCCTCGAACGCTCCGAGTCCGAATCGCTCGTCTTCGACGACGGCCGTCTGAAGTCCGCCGCCTATGACGCCACCGAGGGTCGTCGCGGGAGAGACCGCCGGATACGCCCACGCCAACGAGATCTCGGCCGCCGCGCTGCGCCGCGCCGCCGACTCGGCGGCGCTCGCCAAGTCCGGCCACGCGGGCGTCACCGCCGAAGGCCCCCGCGCCACCAACCAGAAGCTCTACGACGCGGTCGATCCCCTCGCCTCCCCCGCCTTCTCCGACAAGATCGCCCTCTTGCAGGAGATCGACGCCTGGGCCCGCGCCCGCGACCCGCGCGTCGTTCAGGTCTCGGCCTCCGTCGTCGGCGAGCGCCGCGCCATCGAGATCCTGCGCGCCGATGCGCTGAAGGTGCAGGACGTCCGCCCCCTGGTCCGCCTCAACGTCTCCATCACGGTGGAGAAGGACGGCCGTCGCGAGACCATGTCCTCGGGCGCCGGCGGCCGCGCCGGGTTCGAGACCTGGATCCAGCCCGAGCGCTGGCAGGCGCAGGTGGACGAGGCCCTGCGCGGCGCCCTCGTGAACCTCGAGGCCGTCGACTGCCCGGCCGGAGAGATGGACGTGGTTCTGGCAGCCGGCTGGCCCGGCGTTCTGCTGCACGAGGCCATCGGCCACGGTTTCGAGGGCGACTTCCACAGGAAGGGCTCGTCGGTCTTCACCGGCATGATGGGAAAACGCGTCGCCGCCCCCGGCGTCACCGTCGTCGACGACGGCTCCATCGCCGGCCGCCGCGGCTCGCTCTCGGTCGATGACGAAGGCACCCCCACCTCGCGCACCGTCCTGATCGAGGACGGCATCATGGTCGGCCTGATGAACGACCGCCTGTCGGCGCGTCAGCTGGGCCAGCGCGCCACCGGCAACGGCCGGCGCCAGTCCTTCGCGCACCAGCCCATGCCGCGCATGACCAACACCTTTATGGAAGCCGGCAAGGACAAGCAGGCGGACATGATCGCCTCGACGAAGCGCGGGCTCTACGCCGCCAACTTCGGCGGCGGCCAGGTGGACATCACCAACGGCAAATTCGTGTTCCAGTGCACCGAGGCCTACCTCATCGAGGACGGCAGGATCACCGCCCCGGTGCGCGGCGCCACCCTGATCGGCGACGGCGCTACCGCCCTGACCAACGTCACCATGATCGGCGACGACTTCGCCTTCGACCCCGGCGTCGGCGTCTGCGGCAAGGCGGGTCAGGGCGTTCCGGTCGGCATCGGCCAGCCCTCGCTCAAGATCGGCGGCCTGACGGTCGGCGGCACGGCGGTCTGACGCCTGATACCCATCAACGGACGCGCCGAATTCCCTAACTGGATCAAGGTGCGGCTCTGTCTTGGGGCTTTATGTTCGGCGCCCTCCGGGACGGCCTTACACTCTCCGGTCCTGTTGGCCTGGAGAGCGGCTCATGTGGACGGTCCGGACGCATCGGACTCTTCGGACGGTTTTTCGCCGTCCGCCATCCGGACGCAGTGGACGGGTTGAACGGGTTGAACGGTGTTTTTCAGTCCGCCCGTTGCTCGACCTTCCAGTCCGGCCCGCGCACGTCCAGCCCCTCGGCCTCGAGCTGGTCCAGCACCCCGCCCGGTTCGGCGAGGATCCGCAGGGAGGCCACGCCCATGGTCACCCCGGGCTGTGTCAGGGCCGTCTGCGTCGCCGCCCGCCATTGCTCGCGCACCATCGGCGCGATCTCGGGATCGCCCGACGGCCAGCACTGGTCGTAGGCGAGGTCCAGCCCCGTCGCCAGCACCTCGGGCACCCGCAACGAGCGCCACGCCTCCAGACGGGCCTGGGCCCCCGCCGGACCTTCCTCGGCCGCCGTCACCGCCGCGGCGATGCAGTTCACATACTGCGCCGGCGGATCGGAGATCAGCCCCTCGACCAGCTCGTCTCCGCGCACGATGCCGATCGGCTCGCCCGGCACCCGCGCCTCGCGCGCCGCCTTGCGCACCGCGTCGACCGCGCCCGAGGTCCGGCGCTCGCGCCCGGCCTTCTCCAGCAGGTCGAAGCTCAGGCCGACGAAGCTCTTGGTCCGCCACCCGTCGCCCTCGCCGGCCATCACCGCTTCCAGCCGCGCCTGCAACTCGGGCGGCAGATAGTCGGCGCTGGTCGTCCCTTCCGGCAGGCGGGCGATGGTCCGGATGCGCCACATCAAACGGAAGATGTCGCTGACCGAGGCCCGCCCCTCGGTCGGGTAGAGGATCCGCTGCGAGCGGCGCGTCGCCTCTTCCAGCGCCTCGGGCCGCCAGACCAAGTCGCGCGGCACCCCGGAGATCGCGCCTACCAGAATGACGGTCGAGTCGCCCCGCTCGATCGTCCACATCGGCGCCCCGGCCCGGCGGGCGGTGACGACGATGTCCTCGACCCGGTCCGCGTCCTGCGCTCCCCCGTCCTGGGATACGGCAGGCATCGCGCCCGAAAGGGCGGCGACAAAAGCCAGTCCCGCGATCCACGTCCGCATGCGTCGAATCCTCCACTGATTTCGCAGACGACCATCCCGACCGGTTGTGGCTCAAGCGTGACCGTGGGCGCGGAACTCCGAACCCGCCTTTCGTGTTTCGATGACGCCCGCCCAACACAGGCCCGAACCGCCATGGACACTCTTCTTTCTCGAACCGACGTGCGCATGGGCCTCGCGGCCCTGACCGTCGTTTGCGTCGTCGGAACGGGCGCCTTCGTCGCCGGGGGGTCGGAAGCGAATTCCTTCCTGGGCCCCGACCTCTCGATCGCCTTGGTCGCCCCTGTCGAACCCGTCGTCGCCCCGGGGGAGACGATGGACGTCGGGGAGCTCAACGACGGCTTCGATCGCGCTGTCCTCGAGCGTCTTCCCGAACCCGCCTTCGACGATCCGTTGCCCGTGCCGCGCATGCCGATGCCGACTCCGGTCAGCGATACGCGGGTCATCGACGTCCCCCTGTCCGCGGGCGGCACGACGGGCGATCCCCTCGCCGACGGTTCGCGCGCCTTCGGCTTCGACACGCCCCGGCCGGACTACGCGGCCGAGCGCCGCCTGCGCTGGAGCCGGCTGGACGCCGCGCCCGCACAAAGTGCAACCGGCGCGACAACAAATGCAGAGGGCGGCCCGGTTCAGTATTCGTCTGAATAAGCCACGAAGATTGCGGCGCTGTAATGCTGTCGTAGATTTAATCCACCTGTCCAGCTTGTAACTGGAGATCAAGACGGCCGGTCGTCACACCTTCCCCAGCAACGAGGGGAACCCCAGGCGATGACCAAGTCCATTCTTCTGGCCACGACGGCCATTCTGTTCACCGCCACGGCGACCTCCGAGGCGGCCAACCCGCCCCAGGCCGAGGCCAACCAGCAGGGCGTCCTCATCTTCACGCCCGACTTCTTCGCCGACCAGCGCCCGAACACGGCTCTGGACATGGTCAACCGGATCCCCGGCTTCTCGGTCCAGGACGGCGACGGTTCGCGCGGCTTCGAAGGCGCCGTCGGCAACATCCTGATCAACGGCGCCCGCCCGGCGTCCAAGAACGACACCGGCTCCTCGGTCCTCAGCCGAACCCTGGTTCCGCAGGTCGAGCGCATCGAACTGGTCCGCGGCGGCGCCCCGGGCATCGACATGCAGGGCTATTCCGTCGTCGTGAACGTGATCACCAAGAGCCAATCCAGCCGCGAGCACATCCTGACCGGCAACTATGCGATCTTCGAAGGCGGCACGAACGCCGGCTGGGGCACCTACCAGTTCACCGCCCGCGACGGTGATCGTGTGATGGGCGTCACCCTGTCCGATGGCGTCTC
>CAMLNY010000151.1 GCA_946481405.1 uncultured Brevundimonas sp.
CGGCCCCTACATCGCCGACTTCGCCTGTCCCTCGATCCGCCTGGTCCTCGAACTGGACGGCGGGGTCCATGTGCTCAGAGTCGAGACCGACGCCGCCCGCGACGCCTGGCTGACGGCGAACGGCTGGACCGTAATGCGTTTCGGCAATGAGGCGGTGCTGAACAACCCGGCCCTGCTGTTTCAGGCGGTGCGGGACCACGCGGTGCGCTTCGGCAAGGGCTGAGTTTCACCCCCCTCATCCGACCTCGCTGCGCTCGGCCACCGTCTCCCGCAAGGGGAGAAGGGACCTGCCTCACGGCCAATCCTCCTCCACCCCGTCCGGCAGCCCCATCTCCTCCCGCCACTCCGCCCGCAACAGCCGGATCAGCGCCAGCGTCATCGGCCGCACCCCGTCGATCATCTTCCCCTCGGCGTCCCAGACCGCCGCCGCCCAGTCCTGCCCCTTGTTCCGCTCCCGGTCCTCCGCCGCGATCTCGGCGCCCAGATGTTCGGCGCGCCAGTGCATGATGAAGGGGATCTGCCACAGCGGCGCGGTCCCCGGCCGCTTCCCGACCATCCCCGCCGCCAGGGCCATGGCCACGTCACGTTCGGCGGCCAGCCGGGCGTCGAACTCGTCGTATTTCCGCGTCGCCCAGGCCGACCACCCCTCGGCCGGCTCGACCGGCCCATAGCGAGGGTCCGGCCGCCGCCACCCCTCCGCCTCGCGCCGCTTCCACAGCGCCGGCACCCCGACGTCATACCGCTTCGCCACCGACCGCGCCGTCTCCCCGCCCTCCCACGCCTTGCGCGCGGCGGCCCAGACGGCTTCGGGACGGATCTTGCGGCGAGTGGGCGCGGCTTCGGTCATGGGCCGCGAGGGATAGGGCGCCGGTGCGTCAGAGGCGGACGTGGGCGCCCTCTCCCGGTGGGAGAGGGCTTGAGCGCACGGCGGCGCAGCCGTCGTCCTTGCGCGAAAGGGTGAGGGTCGTGCGCTACCGGTGAGGCTGGACCCTCACCCTTTCGGCTTGGCGCATCGCTGCGCTCTGCGAGCCTCAAGCCCTCTCCCACCGGGAGAGGGGGCTAACCCCGCCCGTACCACGCCGCCCAGTCCCGCCGGTCATAGGGATCGTGCCGCCAGTGCCGCCTCAGCCGCTCGGCCACGAACGGCTCCCCCACGCCCCATTGCTCGACCGCGACATGGGTCTGATCGGTGACGACGACCGTCAGCGTCTCCGGCGGCTTGCCGCACCCGGCGCAGCGGAACCGCCCCATCAGCCACAGCTCCCCGATCGAGATGTTCCGGCGCGCGTCGGGCAGTTCGACGGCCGGCTTCTGCGCCCGCCGCCGGCACCGCCCGCACCACAGCACCAGGGTCATCCGCCCCAGCCGCGCGCCCTGAAGGGTGACCAGCCGCTTCGGCGCCGGCGCTCCATGCTGTCCCTGGATCAGCACGACCTACAGCCAGCCGCAGGGATTGTCCGGCCGGGGCCGCCCCCGCACCCAGCTCACAGACGCCGCCCGCGCCCCGCAGCGACAGACGAAGCGGCGCGCGATGTCCTGCGCGGAGCGCGGGTCCACCGGCCCGTCGGCCCCGCGCGCGAATACGGACGCGGGCTCGACCAGCGCCTCCCGCCCGCAGGCGGGACGCAGACAGCGGACATGCAGACGCAGGGGCGGCTCGGGGTCGAACATGGCGCCATCCTAGGCGCCGCGCGCGGCCGATCCAGCCGTTTGTTCCTGTTTTGTTTCTATTGACTGTGGAAGATGGTGGCCGCTTCGCCAGTTCCGCCTAACTCCACTCCTTCGCCTCGCGCCACCGAAAGCTCTACAGACCTAAGCGGCAACCTTGGCCACTTTTCCGCCTTCCGAGACTTGAGAGATTAGCGCCTGCACGATGTCCTCGTTGGCTTGAGCCCACAGAGTTGTGAACGCTGCGCTCACCGTCCGTTCCGGAACAAGTCCCAACCGTTCTCCGACTTGAGAGAACAGAAGATGGTTATCTTTGTTGGATATGCGAACTTGCTTACAGATATCGAGAACTTTGTCGCTGTCCTCAAACTTCTGAAGAAGTGCAACTGAAAGCTTTCCGCCGATTGCGCTCCATCGATCAATGCAATCGTCGAAAATGTATGCCTCGGGAGCTCCCCCGGGAAGTCGATAAACATTGTCTTCAGGTTTATCAATCTGCCTAGAATCACCGTCTATAACGCAAACAGAAGGCACATTTATAGACGGATTTGCATTGTGATATTTATTCATTGCCACGGCTGTCCCGTCTCCAGACATCGCATGGACTTGGAAGTGATCGATAATGTGTTTAGGGCTTTGTCGGAGTATAGCCTCCATCCAAGTTTTGGCGAACTCATCTTCGACGAATATTACTGAAGACGTTTCTATCTGTCCGGTGATGGCCCTCAACGAGGCAACGTCGAGCTTTCCCTGAAACAGCTTGTCTTTCGTGGCGGACCAAACGGCCTTACTCGGTAGGGGGTGTAAAGCTTCGTTCGAGTGGGTCGTGAATATGACTTGGATCTTCTTTCGCTCAGCGGCCCAAATCAGATATTCCACAAGACGGATAGTGGCTACGGGATGGAGGCCATTTTCGATTTCTTCAATCAGCACGAGAGTTTGATCTGAGGCCGCTTCAATCGCAGCGACCATTCGAATGACGCTCGATTCGCCTGCGCCGAAATGAAATTCGGAATAGCCAACTCCTCCTGACGTCTGACCGGTCAGTAGAGTGACGTCTCCAGTAGGATGAACTTTAATTTCCTTAAATCCTGAGACATCCTTTCCAAGTATTCTGGATACCGCATCATTAATATTTGCTGAAAAATCGATGATCCGACTATCCGGAACAGAGAACTTTCTCGAAGTGCAGCGAAGCAGTTCCTTACGCTCGCTTGCTGGAACCGTCCGCGAGACACCAAAGAGCAGTGTCTGTCGATTCATTGCATCGCGATTCCACTTCAAACTTTTGAAGCTCGCTGTGCGCTGGACTGAACTTCGCGGAGCTATTTCTCGGTCGATGATTTCATACTCGATCGACCAGTCCTGCATTCCGCTGTCATATTTTCCACTCTTGGAGAAAAACGCACGAGGTGGAATGTCCCGATAAATAATCCCCGCCGCCCCCAGCACAGTGGTTTTGCCGCCACCGTTGGGACCGATGATTGCAGTCACGGGAAAATCGAATGAGATGGGCTCGTCGATAAAGCCGCGAACCTTCTTTAGGGTGAGTTTGGCGAGATACTGGCCGTAGTCTCGCTCACGGCTTTTCTCCAGAAGGGCATTGATCGTAGTGTCGCGAACTTCGCTTTTAAATGGCATGCGGCCCTCCGAGGAGCAGCATGCCATTCTGCTTCTCAGATAGGCAAGGCTTCGGAGCAGCGGTCAATGGAAGCTAGTTGCCGTCCTTACCTCGCCGCCCCTACAGCCGCCCCTTCCTGAACCGCTCCGCCGCCTCCGCCCGCGCCTCCTTGCGCCACCGCTTGGGCGCCTCTGAATCCACGTCCTGCCCATCGCCGGTCAGGATCTCGTTGGCGAACTCCAGGTCGAGCAGTTTCAGGCGCTTGATCTCGTCGCGGAGGCGGCCGGCTTCCTCGAATTCCAGGTTGGAGGCGGCCTCGCGCATCTTCGCCTCCATGTCGCGCAACGTGGCCTGGAAGTTGTTGCCGATGAAGGGGCGGCTTTCCTCCTTCACGCCCGTGGGGATCAGGACGCGGTCCTTCTCGTAGGGGCTGTCGAGGATCTCCTTGATGTCGCGCTTCACGCTCTCGGGCGTGATGCCGTGTTCGGCGTTGTAGGCCTGTTGCCGCTCGCGCCGTCGGTTGGTCTCGGCGATGGCGCGCTCCATCGAGCCGGTCATGCGGTCGGCGTAGAGGATGACGCGGCCGTCGACGTTGCGGGCCGCGCGGCCGATGGTCTGGATGAGGGAGGTTTCGCTGCGCAGGAAGCCCTCCTTGTCCGCGTCGAGGATGGCGACCAGGCCGCACTCGGGGATGTCGAGCCCTTCGCGCAGCAGGTTGATGCCGATCAGGACGTCGAAGGTGCCCAGGCGCAGGTCGCGGATGATCTCGATCCGCTCCATAGTGTCGACGTCGGAGTGCATGTAGCGGACGCGGACGCCCTGTTCGTGCATGTATTCGGTCAGGTCCTCGGCCATCTTCTTGGTCAGGACGGTGACCAGGCTGCGGTAGCCGTTGCGGGCCGTCTGTTTGACCTCGTCGATGACGTCGTCGACCTGATTGCGCGTCGTGCCGCTGACGGGGCGGATCTCGACCGGGGGGTCGATCAGGCCGGTCGGGCGGATGACCTGTTCGACGAAGACGCCGCCCGCCTGTTCCATCTCCCAGGTCTGGGGCGTGGCCGAGACGTGGATGGTCTGGGGCCGCATCGCCTCCCATTCGTCGAACTTCAGCGGGCGGTTGTCGATGCAGGAGGGCAGGCGGAAGCCGTACTCCGCCAGCGTCGACTTCCTGCGGTAGTCGCCGCGGAACATGCCGTTGATCTGGCCGATGGTGACGTGGCTCTCGTCCACGAACAGCAGGGCGTTGTCGGGGATGTATTCGAAGAAGGTCGGCGGCGGCTCGCCCGGCGCGCGGCCGGTCAGCCAGCGGGAATAGTTCTCGATGCCGGCGCAGGAGCCGGTCGCCTCCATCATCTCGATGTCGAAACGGGTGCGTTGCTCGAGGCGCTGGGCCTCCAGCAGCTTGCCGTTCTCGACCATCCAGTCGAGCGTCTCCTTCAGCTCGGCCTTGATGCCGCCGATGGCCTGGTTGAGCGTCGGCCGGGGCGTGACGTAGTGGGAGGCGGCGTAGACGGTGATCTCGCTGAGGTCGTTGGTCTTCTTGCCCGTCAGCGGATCGAACTCGGCGATCGCCTCGATCTCATCGCCGAACAGGCTGACCCGCCACGCCCGATCCTCCTGGTGGACCGGGAAGATCTCGATGGTGTCGCCGCGCTTCCTGAACATCCCCCGCTCGAAGGCGGC
>CAMLNY010000152.1 GCA_946481405.1 uncultured Brevundimonas sp.
CATGTCCGCGCGGTCGAACCGGTCGGATGGGACGAGCGCGGTTCCGTCGGCCAGCTTACCGCTGGCATTCACCGGCAGACCCAGGCTGGAATAGACGCCCGCCGATTCCCGGGGCGTGAAGCGATCGCGGACGACCGCTCGCGAGATCACCACGCCGGCACAGGCGCCCAGGCCCTGAACGAACCGCAGCGCGACCAGCATCCTCAGGTCAGTCGCGAGGATACAGGCCAGGGTCGCCACGATATAGACGAGGATGCCGAACAGCAGAGGTCCCCGCCGGCCCCATCGATCGGAAACCGGACCGTAGACGAGCTGGCCGATGCACAGACCCAGGGAGAAACTGGCGACGGTGTCCTGCACCCCCACCACCGAGCCGTGAAATTCGCGCGCCATGGCCGGCAGGCCCGGCAGGTACATGGCGATGGACAGGGAACTGAAGGCCGCCAACCCCGCGAGGATCAGGAGCAATTCAAGCCTTCCGGGTCCTGCGGCTCGGACGCTGTGCACCATTCAGCCGGTCGGCCGTGCGCTCTGACCCGCTCGCCCGAGCAGCAGCAATGGGGTCGCTCCGAGGACCAGGATCAGTGCCAGCGACAGGATCACCGCCTCGAACGAGCCGGTGCTCTGGCGGATCGCGCCGATGACGCTGGGCACAAGCATGCCGGCGCAGTTGCCGATCATGTTGATGACCGTGATGCCGCCTTGGGCCGCCGGACCTCGCAGGAAGGTCGTGGGCAGGGTCCACAGCACGCCCTGCGCGCCGCCCAGGCCGAAACCGCCGATGATCAGAAGGACCAAGGCGATGGCGCCGCTGCCGAAGATCAGACCCAGGCCGATCCCGGCGCCGGCCAGCAGCATGCCTCCGCCGACGTGCCACAGCCGCTCCTGGGTTTTGTCGGAGTGCCAGGAGTTGAGCATCATGCCCGACCCGATCGCGACCCACGGCAAGGCGCTGAGAACCGCGACGGTGAAGTCGTCGTGATCGGAGACCTGCTGGATCAACTGCGGCAGCCAGAAGATCAGGGCGTAGGCCCCCGCCAGCGAACAGAACCATACGATCGCAACCGCCCAGGTCCGCCAGCTCAGCACCGCCGACAGGACCGAGGACGCGGCCTTCTCTCCGGCAGCGGCTTCGTCGCGCGCCAGCTCTTCTCCGAGCCAGGTCTTCTCATCTGTCGTCAACCATTTCGCGTCGTCGGGTCCGTTCACGAAAACCGCCAGCGCTACGAAGGCCAGGATGACGGTGGGCAGTCCCTCCATCAGGAACATCCAGCGCCAGCCCTCCATGCCGGCAGGGTTTTCGAGCGTCATCAGCCAGCCCGACAGCGGTCCGCCCAGCACCACCGAAATCGGCACCGACAGCATGGTCACGGCGATGGCGGACGCGCGATGCCGCTTCGGCATCCACAGACCCAGCAGATAGATGAATCCGGGCGCGAAGCCGCCCTCTGCGACCCCCAGCAGGAACCGCAGGACGTAAAAGGTCTTCGCGTCCTGCATGAAGGCCATCGAGGTGGCGACGGTCCCCCAGCACAGAACGACGGCGAATAACCACCATCGGGCGCCGATCCGGCGCAACAGCAAGGTGCTGGGCATCTGCAGCAGGATGTAGCCCGCGAAGAAGATGCCGACGCCGAAGCCGTAGGCCTCGGGGCTGAAACCCAGGTCAGCGTTCATCTGCAGGGCGGCGAAGCTGACGTTCACCCGATCGAGTGAGTTCAGCAGGAACAGCAGGACGACCGGCCAGACGACGCGCGCCCGGATCTTCGACACCGTAGACCGTTCGATCACCAGCCACTCCGCACTCAAAAAATGTGTCGGGCGCGGCTCCATGCGCCCGACACGTCAGGTCAGACTTTCAACCCTAGAAGCTCAGTCGGGCTTCCAGGGTGACCAGTCGGGGAGGTCCGGCGATCGCAGCGGCGCTGCCCGTGGGAGCCAGCGTCGCCTGATAGATGTTGTAGCGCTTGTTCCCGAGGTTCGTGGCCTGCAGCGCCAGTTCGAGGTTCGGCATCGAGGCTGGTTCGAATGATATGCGCGCGTTGGCCAGGGTATAGCTGTCCTGGAAGGATGTGGCGTCGGCGGCGGTCAGGAACTGGTCGCCCTTGTAGGTGGCGTCCCCCCGCACGGTGATGTCGCCGATCGCCGGGTGGAAGACGTACTGTCCGCCCCAGGTCACCGACCAGTCCGGCACCTGAGGCAGCCTGTCGCCCAGCTTGAACCCGGTCGAGATGGCGGCCGCCGTCAGGGTGTCGAACGTCGCATCGACGTAGCCGACGTTGAGGTTGAGCGTCAGATCCTCGACCGGTCGCGCGATGAACTCGGCCTCGTAGCCCTGGATCTCCGAGGTGCCGGCGTTGCGCGTGGTCCGGACGTTGGCGTTGGTGATCGGATCGACCGACTGCACCGTCAGCTGGATCTGGTCGTACTGGCTCTGGAAGATCGCGAAGTTGGCGGTCAGGCGACGATCGAACCAGTCCGTTTTCAGGCCCAGCTCATAGGCCGCCAGCTCTTCCGGCTCGTACTGGGGGGTGGGCAGGAGGGCGTTGTTCGACGACCCGAAACCGCCGCTCTTGAAGCCCTCGGAATAGGAGGCGTAGGCCATGATGTTGTCGGTCGGCCGCCACTCCAGCCCGACTTTGGGCGAGAAGGATTCCCACTCCGCCGACGCCTGGCTGAACGGCACCTGGCTGACGTTGCGCTGAGTGAACAGGACGGAGAACGCATAGTCCTTTTCGTCCTTGTTCAGTCGGCCGCCCAGGGTGATGTCGAACTGATCGGTCAAGGCGAAGGTCGCCTGCCCGTAAAGGGCCGCGCTCCTCGCGTCGAGATAGAAGTAGGTCTGGGTATCGCCGGCGTCGGCGTTGGTTCGCAGGGCGACGGGAATGTTCTCCCAGATGCCGTGGAAGCTTTCGGTGGCGAGTTTGGAACTGCCCCGCTCGTTGAACAGATAGGCGCCGAGGATGAAGTTCAGCCGGTCGTCGAAGGCCGTACCCGAGAGCTGGAACTCCTGGCTGTACTGGTTCTGGTTCAACTGGGTGAACGAGGTCTGCAGCGAATAGGGCGTCTGGTCGCCGTCCACGCCGATGTCGGCCGAGATCGCGCGGACCGCGCTGATCGATCGGAAGGTCAGGGTGTCGCTGAGCCGCCAGTTCAGAACGACCGACCCCCCGCCGATCTGCGAGTCGTCGAACTGCGGCTTGCGGTCCGGATCGTTGGTGACGAACCGGGCGTCGTAGACCGTTCCAGCGGCGAGGCCGAAGCGCGCGTTCTCGGCCGGGGCCGCGTACTGGTTGAATCGGGCGATCTTGGCGATCGTCGCGCCCGCTGGCGCGAAACCGGTCAGATATCCGGCGGGCGGATGCTGGTTCTGGTCGGTGTAGTCGAGGTTCAGGGATACATCGACGGCGTCGCTGGCCTGATAGAGGAGCGCGCCGCGCAGAATGAGGCGGTGCTCGTCGTTGTTGTTGGGACCGCCCAGAGTGCTGCGGGCCCAGCCGTCGGAATTCAGGTAGGCGGCCGTGAACTTGCCGCCCAGCACGCCCTCCGAGATCGGTCCGTTGACCCCCACGACCAGATCGGCGCGACCATACTCCCCCGCCCGCGCCCGGACGACGCCGCCGAGGTCTCCTGTCAGGTTCGGACGCGTCGTCACGACGTTGATCGCGCCGCCGATGGTGTTACGGCCGAACAGGGTGCCCTGCGGTCCGCGCAGCACCTCGACGCGCTCGATGTCCTCGAGCGACAGCAGCCCCCCGACGGAACGCGCCAGATAGACGTCGTCGACATAGACGCCGACGCCGGGGTCGGTGGGGAACTGGAAGTCGCCGGTGCCCACGCCGCGGATGTAGGCGGCGAAGGACGAGCCGCCGCCGGCCGGACGGTTCGTCTGGTGGATCTCGAGATTGGGCGCGAAATTCGTCAGCGCCGACAGATTGGTGATGCCCCGCTGCTCGAGACTCTCGGTCGTCAGAGCCGTGATGGAGACCGGCGTATCCTGCAGCCGGGTCTCGCGGCGCTGGGCCGTGACGACGATCTCCTCGACCGTCGTGGCCTCGTCCTGCGACGCGGTCTGCGCTGTCGCCGCGCCCGCCAGCGCGGACATGGCCGAAGCCAGCAACAATGACGCGCGCAGTGAAATGCTCGATCTCGCGATCATGGCGACCCTCCCTCGTTTCCCCGTCCGGAATATCCGGACACCATGGCCGGTCTTTGCGACCGACTCTTTGTTAGGTTTTATACTGTTTACTTGCTGATAGCCTGTCAATGACACAACTACGGCTCTCGCGCCGACCAGGCGTCGCGGCCGACAAGCCTCAAGGGCACGGTCAGGGCGCCGATCTCGGGGAAGCGGGTCGGCCGTATCTCGCCATCGACGGCGAAGGCCGATGTCCGGGCCAGCAGCTCTTCCAGCATGACCTGCAGTTCCAGCCGCGCCAGGGCGCTGCCGGCGCATCGGTGCGCACCGACGCCGAATGCGACGTGCTCGCCGATGTTTGGTCGATCGAGAATGAAGGTCTCGGGGTCCTCGAAGATGGTCGGATCCCGATTGGCCGCCGCATAGACGAGCGCGATGGGCTCGCCCTGGCGGATCGCGCGACAGGTGCACGCAGATGCTGCCCATGATCACCATCGGCGCGACGATCCCGACCACCAGCACCTGACGGATCGTACCCAGGATCAGATCGTCCGGCAGGGGCCGACCCTCATGTATCGTCGCGAGAAGGGCGCTGGTCGGATCCATATCCGGATCACGCGGAGACGCGCGGCGCTCATCGATCAGGGCCCGCGCGATCTCGTAGAGTTCCAGGCTGGTCGACTTGACCAGATCGTCCATCTTGTCCTGGACCGCCAGATTAAAGGCTCGGCCGACTTCCGCCAGAAGTTTGGCGTCGGCGGGTCGCATGTTCATCCACTCGGCGAAGACGCGCACCGG
>CAMLNY010000153.1 GCA_946481405.1 uncultured Brevundimonas sp.
GGAACGCAGGCGTCCAGCTGCTGCAGGTGCGGCGGGGTGGTGAAGGGGTTGTCGTAGGAGATTGCCAGCCCCAACGGTCGATAGCGAAGGCCCTGATCCGATGCGATCGCCAGCAGCGGCGACCAGTCCGAGTTCGCGCCGTCGAACCGCGGAGGGCCGAAGGTTCCATAGGCGCCGATCCGTCGCCAGGCGAGCAGCGTCATCGGCTTCAGCGTCACGAAGCTGACCTCGGATACGACGCAGGTTTCAGCCGGAGGCGTCGTGCGAGACCGGCTGTGCGAACCCGTCTTGTCAGCCAGCGCCCGACGCCATGCTGCGGGACCGAAACCGTATTTGCGTCGAAACGCCCGCGTGAAGGTCTCGTTGTTCTTGAAGCCAACCGAGAGAGCGATCTCCAGAACGCCGGCATCGGTGATCGCCAGCCGGTGAGCAGCGCGCTCGAGCCGCGTGCGGGCGACATGGTCGCGAAGAGTCTCCCCGGTCGCCTTGCGAAACAGCCTGTCGAACGCCGACGGCGAGCACCCATGGTCCGCGGCCACGGCGGCGAGGCGCGTGTCCCTTTCCGGCGCGGTCTGCAGTTCGACCAGCAGCGGCTTGAGGGTCTTCAGGATCGTCAGGTCGTTCATGTCCCCCTTATCGCATCGACGGCCGGGGTCCTCTTGACGTTTCTTGCGGGCGGGCCGGAATCCCCGTCTCCGCCGTGTAGTCCCCCATTAAGGTTTACGGCCCATTCTGGCGGGCATGCCCATGCCCGTCGAAACACTGCACGCCTATCTGATCGAGGCGTTTCCGGACGCCGAGATCGCGATCGACGATCTGGCGGGCGACGGCGATCACTACAAGGCGCGCATCGTCTCCAGCGCCTTCGCCGGTCTTCCCCGCGTGAAACAGCACCAGCTCGTCTACGCCGCCCTGAAGGGGCATATGGGCGGCGCGCTGCACGCCCTGGCGCTCGAAACCTCCGCCCCCATCACGACAGGCTGATCGCATGCGCTATCGCCCCTTCGGCGCGTCGGGCGCCGCCATCTCGACCCTGACCCTGAGCCTCGGCGTCGACAACCTGTCGCGCGGGGTCGAGGCCGCGAACGACCTGATCTTCACGGCGCTGGAGGCCGGCATCAACTCCTACCGCCTGGAGACGGCCGACCCGGTGCTGGCCGAGACCCTCGGTCAGGCCCTGTCGAACGTGGATCGCAAGCTGCTGAACGTCAGCCTGGAGTTGGGCGCCGGCGACGGCCGCCGGGGGTCGCAGCGCGACTTCTCGGCCGAGGGCATGACCGGCGCCATCGATCGCTGCCTGCACGTCTCCGGCCTCGGCTGGATCGACGTGGCCCTGCTGGAAGAGCCCGGCGAGGACGAACTGCCGCAGAGCTCGCTGAACGCCCTGAAGGCGCTCAGGGCCACCGAGCGCGTCCGCTACCTCGGCGTCTCGGGCCAGAGTGATGTGATGGACGCCTATGTCTCGACCGGCGCCTTCGACGTTCTGGGCACGCCCTTCCACGTCAATGTCGACTGGAAGATCCGCTCGCGCGTCCGCGCCGCGCGCGAGAAGGACATGGCCATCCTGGCCTACGACTATTTCCCATCCGAACTCGACACCGAGAAGAAGACCATCGAGCTGAACCAGCCGAAGAAGGGCCTGTTCGGCTTCGGCAAGCCGAAGGCCGCGCCCGTCGCCCAGGCCAGCACCTTCGCCTTCCTGCACCGCACGCCTTACTGGACGGCCGAGGAGATTTGTCTGGCCCACGCCATGACCGACCCGGCGATCTCCAGCGTTCTGGTCACCGCGCGCGACGCCGAACGGCTGAACGCCCTGGCCAGCGTGCCCGAGCGCGACATGCCGCCGGGCCTCTCGGCGCAGATCGAGATGGCCAGAGTCGCGGCCTGAGGCTGCGACCAGACGACCCGCCGCCCTTGACCGGGGCGGTCGCCGACCCTAGCTGACGCCTGCAACGAAAGGCGTCTCCCCGTGTCCGACCAAGCTCTCGAAACCGCTGCCGATCCGGTCCACGCCTTCATCGCGCAGACCGTGGCCGATCACGACGTCGTCCTGTTCATGAAGGGCACGCCGGACAGCCCGCGCTGCGGCTTCTCCTCGCTGGCCGTCCAGATCCTGGATCACGTCGGCGCGCCGTTTGTCGGCGTGGACGTGCTGCAGGACGAGGCCCTGCGCGAGGGCATCAAGGCCTTCACCGACTGGCCGACCACCCCCCAGCTGTATGTGAAGGGCGAGTTCGTGGGCGGTTCGGACATCGTGCGCGAGATGTTCCAGGCCGGCGAACTGACCGCCCTGATGGTCGAAAAAGGCGTGCCCCTCGGCGAGGAATAGGTCTTGGCCCGCCAGACCCTGACCCCGCGCGAGGATCGCGAGACCTTCGAGGTCCCGCTGCAGATCCGGCCCGAACATATCGACGCCAATGGCCATGTGAACAATGTGGTCTATGTGGGCTGGCTGCAGGATGCCGGCACGGCCCACTGGAACGCCCGCTTCGACGAGGCGACCCGCCTGAAATGGTCCTGGGTCGCCCTGCGTCACGAGATCGACTACCTGCGCGCCCTGATGCCGGACGACACGGCCGTGGCCCGCACCTGGGTCGGCGACCCCCAAGGCCCGCGCTTCGCCCGCTATGTGCGGATCGAGGACGGTCAGGGCCGCCTGTGTGCGCAAGGGGTTTCGGAGTGGTGTCTGGTCGATGCAACGACCATGCGGCCCACGCGCATCCCGGCGGACATGCTGCCGACCTTCGAGCGCCGCTGACGCCTCAGGTCGTCGGGATGGTCGACCGCAGCTGGTAGGGATTGTTCACCGACACGCGCGAGCCGGGCGTCAGGCCCAGTTCCTCGAACGACCAGATGACCTCGACGCCGTCGGCGATCGGGGTCTCTCACTCGTCCTGTTGGATGCGGCGCAGGGTGATGGTCGAGGCGGCGCCGATGTGATCCACGATCGGACGCAGGTCGTCCTTCTCGGTGCAGCCGTTCGACGAGACCCAGAAGACGGCCAGATCGCGGGTAATGGCGGCCGCGTGGATCGGCTCCACCTGGCCCGGCATGGCGACCGTGCGCATCGGCTCGCCCCGCTGGAACAGGGCGCAGCCGGACGTCGCCAGCGCGGCGGCCGCGATCAGAGCGAGCGAGCGGATGGACGTCATGTCCGTGGAATCCTGTTCAGCCGGGTCATGATCGCCGAATTCTGTGCTTTTCGCACGTAAATTTCGCGAAAGGCGCGATCACGAAACAGAAAAGGCCCCGGATGTCTCCGGGGCCTCTCCGTATCCAGACTTCTGAAAATCAGGACGAGTAGTATTCGACGACCAGATTCGGTTCCATCTTCACCGGGAACGGCACGTCGGCCAGTTCCGGCAGACGGACGAAGCGGACCGAGAAACCGCGGTCGCCGAGTTCCAGATAGTCGGGAATGTCGCGTTCCGACGACTGCTGGGCCTCGAGCACCAGAGCCATGTTGCGGGACTTTTCCTTGACCTCGACGACGTCGCCGATGCGCAGGCGGTAGGAGGCGATGTTCACCTTCTTGCCGTTGACGGTCACGTGGCCGTGGTTGACGAACTGACGGGCGGCCCAGGGGGTCGGCACGAACTTGGCGCGGTAGACGGTCGCGTCCAGACGGGCTTCCAGCAGACCGATCAGGATTTCCGAGGTGTTGCCCTTGCGGCGAGCGGCCTCGTCATAGGTCTTGCGGAACTGCTTCTCGGTCAGGTTGGCGTAGTAGCCCTTCAGCTTCTGCTTGGCCTTCAGCTGCAGGCCGAAGTCGGAAACCTTGGACTTGCGGCGCTGGCCGTGCTGGCCGGGGCCGTAGGAACGCTTGTTGACCGGCGACTTCGAGCGGCCCCACAGGTTTTCACCCATGGCGCGGTCGATCTTGTACTTGGCGCTGTGGCGCTTCGACATTCTGTTCTCTTCAAAATGATGCGGCCCGGTCCCTCCCCGAATGGAGAGACGATCTCAACGGCGGTACACGCATCGTCCGTAGTGGTTTCGCGCCGCCGACAGGGTCGGTGACGTGAAGGCGGGGCTTATGCTTGCCGCGCCCCCCGGAGTCAACCTCAGGCCGCGGCCTTCTTGCCCGGCGAATGCTCCACGTCCCGCGCGGGACGGCCCAGCAGATAACCCTGCACCTCGTCGCAGCCCTGTTCCTTCAGGAAGGTCAGTTGCTCCTGCGTCTCCACGCCCTCGGCGAGGATCGGGATGTCCAGACTTTCGCCGAGGGCCAGGACGGCGCGGATGATGGCCTTGGACTGCGGCCCGCCGTCCAGCTCGGACATGAAGGTGCGGTCCAGCTTGATCTTGTCGAACGGGAATGCCCGCAGGGTGGAGAGCGACGAATAGCCGGTGCCGAAGTCGTCCATGGCCACCGACACGCCGAGAAGCTTCAACTGGCGCAGGATGTGGGTGGTTCGCTCCATGTCCGAGATCATGGCCGTCTCGGTGATCTCCAGCTCCAGACGCTGTGGCGACAGGCCCGTCTCGATCAGGATCTGGTGCACCATGCGCGGCAGGTCGACGTGCGACAGCTGGATCGGCGACAGGTTGACGGCGATCCGGTGCGGCTCCGGCCAGGACGCCGCCTCGGCGCAGGCCTGACGCAGGACCCATTCGCCGATCGGCAGGATCATGCCGGTCTCTTCCGCGATCGGAATGAAGTCCGACGGCGGGATGAAGCTGCCGTCCGGCTGGGGCCAGCGCAACAGGGCCTCATAGCCCGTGACCTCGCCGGTCTCGACCGAGGCCTGCAGCTGATAATGGATCTCGAAGCGGTTGCTATCGAGCGCCTCCCGCAGGCCCAGGGTGACGCGGCGGCGCTGGCGCACGGCCTCGTCCATCGCCTCTTCGTAGAAGCAGATGTCGGTCGCGAGCGAGGCCTTGGCCCGGTACATGGCCAGATCGGCGTTGTTGATCAGGACCGAGGG
>CAMLNY010000154.1 GCA_946481405.1 uncultured Brevundimonas sp.
GGTGTAGGTCTCGCCGGGCGTGTCGAAGCCGCTGAGGGTCAGCTGCAGCCCGCCGGCGGTGACCACCTGCTGCCCGGCATTGCCGAGATTGACGGAGACCGGGGTGGTGAAGCCGGACAGGTCGATGGTGTCGGCGCCGCCGCCTGAGAATAGCGTGACGTCGCCGGTGGTTCCGTCGGCAAAGGTGAAGGTGTCGGCGCTCACGCCGCCGATGATGGTGGTGTTGCCGACGGCGCCGGAGCAGGAATAGCTGCCGCCCCCGACGAAAACGCACTGGGCGAAAGCGCCCGGTGCGAAGGCCATGGCCGCCGCGAAGACCAGAAATGACACCAGACGCCTGAAGATACGCATACGCTTGCTCCCCCGAAACGATGATTTTTCGCACGGGTCGAAGCCGAAGGCCAACCCGAAGTTTCGCGCTCCGCTGGCGTGTCGTGCGGGGGGACTGGCCCCCGAATTTTATAGCGAAGCTTTTGAAATCATTGCTGTGTCGGGTTTCGGACTATGTCGCCTGGCGGGCGGACGAACGTCGTCCTTTGACGTACGGCAGGCCCAAGTTGCGCGTTTCCGGTCCACCGCGCCGCCCGGCCCGGCCGCTCCGAAGAAGCGGTCGGGCCATCTTCCGTCGCCGGGACGACACAGATACCGCCCGCGATCCCCGGGTGGCCGCCGGCTTCCGGAGGCCCCATATCGTTCATCCAACTGAACACACCCTGCCCGTCCCAATCGCAGGAAAGGACTATGCGATCGCCCTCATCGACTGGGGCCAGGAGCATTCGCTGATCCGGGTCACGGCGATGGACGAGACCGGCGAGATCTGGTGCGCGCCCAGCCGTAGGTGCGGGCGCGGTCGAACCGGACCAATGGACGAAGTGAGCCCGTCGTCGGATCGACCTGACGACGAGACCGATGGTGCCCCCGGTCGGGCTCGAACCGACACTCCTCTCGGAACCGGATTTTGAGTCCGGCGCGTCTACCAATTCCACCACAGGGGCCTGCGGAAAGGGCTTCATAGTGGGCTCGCGCGCGTCGCGCTACGTCGTGTCGGAAAATTCCCATCCGCCCCTTGCGTTCCATCGTGGTGTAACGCACATGCCCGGCATGACCGAGCCTCTCCCCGATCTTGCCGTCGTCTATGAGCATCCCGAATGGTTCGAGCCGCTGTTCGCGGCGCTGGACCGGCACGGCGTCAGCTATGTGAAGGTCCCGCTGGCGGGGGATGTGTTCGATCCGGAGGGCTCTCCGGCGCCGGCGACGGTGGTGTTCAGCCGGGTCGCAATGTCGTCCTTCCTGCGCGAGCCGGAGCATCCGATCTTCTACGCCCAGAGCCTGTTCGAGCACTGGCAGGGGCAGGGGACGCGGGTGGTCAACGCCTCGGCCCTGAATATCGACACCTCCAAGGCGCGGCAGATGTCGCTGATCGCGCGGCTGGGCCTGAAGGGCCCGGCGACGCGGGTCGCCCACCGTCAGGCGGACATTCCGAAGGCGGCCGAGGGGCTGCGCTATCCGCTGCTGGTCAAGGCCGATATCGGCGGGGCCGGCGCCGGCATTACCCGTTATGAGGACGCCGAAAAACTGGCCGAGGCGGCAGGCGAGAAATGGTGTCCGGTCGGGGTCAACGGCATCTCGCTGGTGCAGGAATATGCGCCGCGTCGCGATGGCAAGATCACGCGGGTCGAGACCCTGAACGGCAAATATCTCTACGCCATCGACATCGAGAGCCCGGGCGACGCCTTCGACCTGTGCCCGGCCGACGCCTGCCTCGTGCGGCCTGGCGCCCCGACCCTGACCATGACGAAGACGGCCCCGCCGCCCGAGATCATCGAGGCGGTCGAGCGGATCGCAGTGGCGGGCCAGCTCGAGGTCGGGGGGATCGAATATCTGATCGACGACCGGGACGGGTCGGTCCTGTTCTACGACATCAACGGCCTGTCGAACTTCGTCGCCAAACCGGTGGAGGTGCTGGGCTTCGATCCGCACGACAACCTGGTCGACTGGCTCAAGGGCATCGTCGCCGAAGAGAAATCCAGGCGCCCCGGGGGGATCGCGGCATGAGGTACGGGTACTGGGCGCCGGTCTTCGGCGGGTGGCTGAGGAACGTCGACGACGAGCGCGAGGCCTCGTGGGAGAACGCGTCGAGGCTGGTGAAGCGGTCGGAGGCTCTGGGCTACGACCTGACCCTGATCGCCGAGCTGAACCTGAACGACATCAAGGGGATCGAGGCGCCGGCGCTCGACGCCTGGTCCACGGCGGCGGCGCTGGCGGCCGTGACCGAGACGATCGAGCTGATGGTCGCGGTACGCCCGAACTTCCACCAGCCCGCCCTGTTCGCCAAGAAGGCCGCCAACATCGACCGGATCGCAGGCGGGCGGCTGGCGCTTAACGTCGTCTCGTCGTGGTGGGCCAAGGAGGCGGAGAGCTACGGCCTACAGTTCGACCAGCATGACGACCGCTATGCGCGCACGACCGAGTGGCTGCAGGTGCTGGATCGTCTGTGGACGGAGAAGCGGGTCGATTTCGAAGGGAAATACTACAGGCTGCAAGAGGCCATCGTGGAGCCGAAGCCGACCTCGAGCCCTGAGCGGCCGCGTCCGGTCATCTATGCGGGCGGCGAATCCGAGGCGGCCAAGACCCTGATCGCCAGACACTGCGACGCCTATGTCATGCACGGGGACGAGCCCGAGCATATCGCGGCCAAGATCGCCGACATGCGGGCGCGACGCGAGGCCTTTGGTCTACCCCCGATGCAGTACGGGATGGCCGGCTATGCGATCGTGCGCGACACCGAGGCGGAGGCCCAACGCGAGCTGGAGCGGATCACGAACATTCCCGGTCTGGCGGACGGAACGCCGCCTGCGGGCTTCGCGAACTTCGACCAATGGCTGTCGGGCACCGAGCTGGAGCGCGAGCTGAAGATCCGGGAGTACAGCGTCTCGAACCGGGGTCTTCGTCCAGGCTTTGTCGGCACGCCGGAGACGATCCGGGAACGGATGGACGCCTTCGAAGACGCCGGACTGAATCTGGTCCTGCTGCAGATGTCGCCGCAGGAGGAGGAGATGGAACGGTTCTCCGCGCAGGTGATCCGGCCGAACTAGTTTTCCGGCGGTCGGCTGGTCGCGCGATTGTCGTTCAGACGCGAGGGCGGGCGCGGGTCGATCGGAGCCATGTTGTAGCGAACCACAAAGGCGATCGTGCGCCCGCCGATCTCGCCGGTCGCATCCTCCGCAAGCATGACGCGACCATTTCGGTGAGCGCCGAGCACGGCCGCGCGCCCGAAGCCGCCGCCTTCGGGAAACTCGCTCTCGACGCTGCAATTCCGAAGCTCGCCGCCGCGGTCGGTCGTGCAGCGCAGGGCCGCAATCCCGGATTCGGAATCCGTTCTGGACGGGAAGGAGGGTTGGGGAATGTTCCGCCAGCGCAGACCGTTGAAGACTTCGCCGTTCGGCCGGGCGGGCGCGGTGTCGGACCGCTCCCGGCCACAGGCGGCCAGCACCCGGTCGATGGCGGCCGGAGACGGCGGGAGGTCGACGTTGAGGCGTCGGACGCGACCTCCGTCGGGAATGCCCATGGACAGCCGCCCGCCATCGCGGAGGTGCGTCGCGACGTAGCCGGGCCAGATGCTGAAGAGGGCGGTCCCGCCCCTCGCCCCGACCCAGGCCGTATCGCTTTCGGCCCGGCCGCCCATGGAGAAGCGGATCCTCTGCTCTCCCTCGGCGGCCTGAACGCCGGAGACGACCACGCCCAGCGTGCCGTCCAGACAGCGGACGGCGACGCCGAAATTGTCGAAGGTCACGGCCGCGATGGTCAGGTTGCGGGCGGCGTCATGGCCGAAGTCCCAGTCATCGGTCGCGTCCTGCGCCGTGGCCGGGCCGGCGAGCAGGACGGCGAGGGCGGTTGCGAGGGCGAGAGGGCGTCGAGGCGTCATTCAGAAATCCTGACAGGGAAGGGGCACGGTTTCAGTCGGGCCGGATCAGTTCCTTGGAATACGGGTCCCGGTCGGCGGGTTGGACACGCCCGGCATCCGGAACTGGGTCCGGTAGACGATAAAGCGGGTCGGGACCGTGGCGTCGGGGCTTTCGGCCATCTGGACCCGCCCCCTTCGCGTCGCGCGCAAGGCTTCCTCGCCAAATCCGCCATCCAGCGGGTGCTCGGATTCCACTACGCAATCGCGCAGGTGACCGTCGGGCTGGGTCAGGCAGGATATGACGGCGAAGCCGCGATCATAGGTGCGGCCCGAGGGGTAGAGGGCGCGGGGCCTGTCGGCCCAGACCAGACCGCCGGGCAGGCCTTCCGGATCGAGGGCGTCGATCTCGGCGTCCCGCGGATCGGTGAGGGGCCTTTCGCAGGCCTCCAGTGTCCGGTCGATGGCGGCGGAGGAGGCCGGCAGGTCGAAGACGTAGCGCAGGTTGGCGCCGTTCGGCCCGGCGCCCATGACCCGGATTTGCAGCCGTCCGCCGGCGCGGAGCGAACGGGCGAAGCGGGCGGGCAGGTCGCTGACGGCCACGCCCGGGGCCGTCGCCACGGACCATCGTTGCGGGCTGATCGGTTCGTCCCGGAACTGGATCGAAAGCTCCCGGCTCTCCGCGCCCTCGGCCGCGGGCGGAAGGCCGGCCAGCAGCGCGTCATACCGCCCCTCGGCGCAACGCACGCCGATGGCCACACCGCTGTCGAAGGTCAGTGACGCCGCCGTCAGATCACGGGTCGGGTCGGCGACGGCGTCCCAGTCGCCACCCGGTTCCTGCGCCGTCACCGGGCCGGCGATGAGAAGGGCGAGGGCGGCGGTGAGGACGGGACGGAACGGGTACATCCGATCTGTCTAGCACGTCCTCAACCGGAAGTTCAGGCGGTCGTCTCGACGTGGCTGTCGGTTCCGCCGGCCAGCACCCGGCGGGCGCGGATGAACATCTCGATGCGCTGGACCA
>CAMLNY010000155.1 GCA_946481405.1 uncultured Brevundimonas sp.
GTGATGGCGGTCTGCACATCAGCACTGACGGCAGTGCGCACGCCGACATAGCCGTCGGCTTGCTCGCCGACCGAGCCTTCGGCCTTGGCCGCGTCGATCAGCGCCTTCTGGGCAGGGGTTTGAGCGAAGGCCGCTCCGGCGGCCACGCCCAGCGCCACGACGGCGGCGCCCAGGACGAACAGCTTGCGGAAGGTCATGGCGGAGGTCTTTTCCATCAGAACAGATTCGGGTTTTCGGCCAGCAGATCCTGCAGCTCGCGATCCAGCCGCACGCGCACATCGGCGTCGAGCTTGGCGTAGATCTCGATCGGCGCGACCTCCAGCCGGATGGTCGGGGTGCAGGCCCCCAGCATCGCGGAGGCCGCGAGGGCGAGGAGGCCCAATCGGGCGATACGGGTCTGTGGCGGGCTCATGCAGGGGTCTCCGGCGACGTCAACGCTTTCACTGGCGCGAGGGATGCGCCACGGGGTGTGAACGGCCTCTGAACGGTCAAGGCTCTTCTCCGTCAGGATTCCCGTTTCTGGCCCGGTTCACAGCCAGCAGGTCCGATACCAGCTGGTTCAGATTCAAGGTCGTATCCAGCGTCAGATTGATCCCCGTGCCGGAGGGCAGGGGCAGGGTGCGGTTCAGGAACTCGCGGCTGATAAGCTCCGACAGGGTCAGGCGCAGTTCCTGCCTCTGCGGCGGGTCATGGCGGCCGACGATATGGAAGCGCACGCCCAGCCGCCCGGCGTCCTGGGAGTCGACGTCGGCGGTCAGGGTGTCGAAGGCGAGGTTCTCCATCGCCTGATAGGCCAGATCCTCGACGGTGTTGGGCGGGACTTCGCCGCCGCCGCCCGCCTGCAGGTCCGACAGGGCCTCGCGCTGGATCGACAGTCGGCCCGGCCGGGCGGCGTAGAGGGTCCCGCCCGCGATCCGCACGCCCGCGTCGGGATCGGAGGTAAAGGGCAGGCGGCCCGACACCACCGCATCGAGCTGCACCCGGTCGCCGAAGCCCGAACCGGCGATCAGCTCGCCCAGTTGCACCCGGTCCAGAACGATGACGCCAGAGAACGGCCGCCGGTCCAGCGGCACTGAGAAAGGCTCCACGCTGACCGTCCCGCCCGCCGCATGGATCTCCCCGCCCGCGACGCTGATCGCCGCCTTGTCGAGCGAGAAGCTCAGGTCGAGATCGGTGAAGTCGGCGACCGATTCCAAGGTCTGGATCCTGAGCGTCTGATTCGGCGCGGTGGTCAGGGGCGCCAGATTGGTGAAGTCGATGGTCCCCGAGAGCCCCTTCACCGCCCCGGCCGGACTGACGAAGTCGATCCCCGGAACGACCAGACGCCCCGAGCTCGTTCCGGCGTTGGGATCGTTGTTCCAGTTCAGTCGCCCTGTGAAGGAGGCCGACCCGGTCGCCGGGCTCTGCACGAAGTCGGCGGCCATAGGGCTGAGGTCGGCGGGCTGCAGACCGTCCTCCGCGAACACCAGCGACGGCGCGTCGATCACGATCCCGCCCTCGCCCGTCCGTCCGTCGTGCGCCAGCGTCAGCCGACCCAGCGTCGTCCCGTTCCGCGCCAGATCGAAGGCGCCCGACCAGGTTTCGTCCGCCAGCGTCGCCGATCCCATCGCTGCCAGCGGATTGAACCGGCGCGGCCGCGTCGCGTCCTCGAGCCACCTGCGCCTCCAGCCCCAGACCCGCGCGCGATCCCGTCCCGAAGGCCGTTCCCTCGATCTCGTCGAAGGTCATGGCGAGGAAGGGCGCGGAGGCGGCCACGTCCGCCAGCCGCCCGCCTGCACGCCAGCGCCCATTCTGGGACACGACCAGCGGCCCGCCCGAGGCGCACAGCCCCCCCGACAGACCCATGACGTCGTTGGCGTCCAGCTCCAGCCGCTCGGCCGTGAAGCTGAGACAGTCTGAGGCCGTATAGGTCAGCCGCCCGGCGTTGGTCGCCAGCACGCCCCGCGTCCGGACCTGCAGCCCGCGCGCCAGTCCGAAGTCGAGCGCGGCCCGTCCTTCCAGCGTCGCCTGGAAACCTCCGGAAGTCAGTCGCCAGTCCGGCACGGCGAAGGTCGCCTCTGGCAGGCCCCGCCCGCGCGTCGCCGACAGGGTCAGGGCCCCGCCGCCCCGCTCGCCGCGGCGGGCGGCGAAGATCGGCCGCGCGACCGGGCTCACGGTCAGAACGCCGCCGTTCGCCGGGGTCATCCGCGCGGGCCGGTTCAACACCACCGCCGTTCCGGCCGCGCCGCTGGTCACCCTCAGGGCCGGAATCTCCAGCGCGAAGGCGCCGAGCGCCCGCTTCATCTCCGCCAGTTCCGGCACGTCGTCGTTCGCGACCGGCCCGAACAGGGGCCAGGCCCCGCGCGCGGCCGCCAGCGACCCTGTCAGGACAAAGGCGTTCTGACGTCCCGACGCGAAATCCAGATCGAATCGCCCGGTGGTCTGGTTCAGGGTCAGGGTGTCCAAGGCCGCCCGTTCCAGCCGCGCCGCCATCGGCCCGCTGGCCTCGACCGTGGCGCCCGATCCGCTCAGGGCCAGCCGCGACGACGTCGCATCCGCTCCGGTCAGGACCAGATCGCCCGCCCGTCCCGAGGCGGCCCGCATTCTCACCGGCCCCTCAAGGCTCCAGCCCAGACCGTCTGTCCGGCGCTGCAGCGCGACCCGGGCGTTCGTCGCCGTGAATTCGGCCGACCGCGCGGACAGGCCGGGCGCGGCCAATCCGCCAGCCGTCAGCCGCGTCGAGGCCGTCCCGTTGAAGGCCAGGGTATCGATCCAGCCGCTGGCCTGTCCATCGGCGATCAGCGTCAGGGCCGCCGCCGTTGCAGAGGCCTCGCCGATCGTCAGCCGGTCGCCCGTCAGCCTGAGGTCGACCGCCGCCCGTCCGTCGCCGCGGCGGGTCTTGAAGTCCGGATAGGGAAGGTTGCCCGTCCCGGTCAGGCGGATTCCGTCGCCTCCGCCTCCCGGCGCCGCGAAAGCCTCCGCCCCCAGATCGACCCGCACGGCCACCCGGTCGCCGGTGGTCGTAAGGTCCAGCGTCCCGCCCAGACCCCGCGCCTCGATCTCGCCGCTCTTCAGACTGGCGGCCGGCATTCGCGCGGCCAGTCGCATCAGCTTGCCGTCCTCCACCCGCGCATCGGCCAGCAGCGACACGGGACCATACTCGGTGTCCAGCCTCAGCCGTCCCGTCTCGATGATCACCACGGGGCCCCGGCTGTCGGGTCTCGGCGGCCGCCCGGTGAACTCCTCGATCAGCGGATCCAGCGATCCGAACGACAGTTTCCCGTCCTTCCAGCTCGCCCGCGCCACCGTCCGCACCAGCCGGATGCGGCTCGGTGTGACGCCCAGTCCCGTCGAGGACCAGGGCAGGCCCAGCGCATAGTCGACCTCGACCCTCTCGATGGTCACGTCGGGGCTCGTCTCGTCGCCGATGCGGACCTTGCCGACGAAGCCGTTCAGCTCCAGCCGCTCGATCTCGACGTCGGCCTCGATCCCGCGCTGGTCCAGCCAGCCGACCAGAACCTCGCGCGCCGCCGCCCGCCGGTTCAACCAGACGATGGCGACGAGCAACGACAGAACGACCAGTCCGACGGCAAGCCCGATGCCCGCCACCCGCGCGAGGCGACGTTTTTTCCCCCGCTTTCGCTCCACAGGCGCATCGGTCATGCGCCGACCGCGCTCCTGTGCCGGATCGGGACGCGCGGGGCCTTGAGCAACCCGAAGGTGTTGCGGTGCGAAACAGCCGTTGCGAACGCGCCACAATGAGTGGCGCCACGGTCACTTTGAATGAATCGGCGGCTGCGACCGCCTCGCAACGATTCAGGAACGACAGCACAGACGATCATAGCTTGGCGATAGACTGTCCCGTGACCTGTCGGAATACCCAAAAACACCGCGGTTTACCGGCAAGCTTCGCTGCGGTTAATCATTTGTAACGACCCGTCTTCCCATCATGGGGGTTGCGAGGTATAGGACGCGCTTCGCGACCGGGGGGACTTGGGCGCGATCCTTGCTTCCAGTGTGATTGGCGCCGCGTGGCGTCGTTATGTACCGGGGACCGATGGCCCAGTTCGATCCGCGACGTCAGCCGATGCGCTTTGCCCCGCACCTTCTGACCGCCGCCGCCGCTGTGACGGTGGCCATGCTTGCCGGCCGCGTCTACCAACCCGCCCAGGCTGAAGTCGTTCCCGAACTGACCGCCCTGCAGATCGCCTCGCTGGAGGCCCGCGCGTTCGACGCCGCGAGCACCCCGGCTGGTCTGACCGCTCCCGAAGCCATCCCCGTCCAGATCCGCCGCGGCGAGACCTTTGAGCAGGCCGTCCGCCGTGCGGGCGTCGCCGAGGCCGACGCCTCGGCCGTGGCCGCCACCATCTCCAACGCCTTCGACGTGTCGCAGATGCGCGCGGGCCTGAAGTTCGAAACGGCCATCGCCCGTCCGCGCGGCGGCCGCGGCGACGCCCGCCTGATCGGCCTGACGATGCGCACCGGCCCCGCCAGCCAGCTGACTGTCTCGCGCAGCTTCGACGGCGCCCTGCGCCTGCGCGCGCTTGAAGAGCGCGTCACCCACGAGACCGTCGTCCTGAAATCGGAAGTGCGCGGCTCGCTGTCCGCGACGGCCCAGCGCATGGGCGCCGACGCCGCCGTCCGTCGCCGCGCGACCCAGCTGTTCGCCCACAAGCTCGATCTGGACCGCGACATCCGCGCCACCGACGAGTTCACCCTGGTCTTCGACCGCTCGGTCACCGAGAACGGCCGCACCGTGGACACCGGCGACCTGCTGTACGCCGAGCTGAAGGGCGTGGTCTTCTACCGTTTCCAGCCCGCCGGCGCCCGCGAAGCCCAGTATTTCGACGCCTCGGGAAAGAACATGCGCTCCTCGATGATGCGCACTCCGCTGGATCGCGGCTTCCGCGTCTCCTCCTCCTTCGGTTTCCGCACCCACCCG
>CAMLNY010000156.1 GCA_946481405.1 uncultured Brevundimonas sp.
AGGACCACGTCGACCGGGCCGACGGCCGTGGCGACCAGCATGGTCGCCGACAGCGCGTCGACGCGGATCGACCAGTTCGACTGGAAGTCGCCCACGTTGATGAAGGGCGAGACGACGACCGTGAACGGCTCCAGGTGGCCCCAGGTCCACTGGCTGAAGACCGTCCAGGCGACGAAGCACGAGAAGAACAGCAGGCCGGTGGTGACCGCCTGCGAAGGAATGTCGCCGATGCGGCGGCCGAAGAAGCCGGCGATCGCGGCGCCGAGCAGAGGGGCGAAAACGCCGAGGGTGACGAGCAGTTCGAGAGACATGATCAGCCCTTCATTACGCTGGCGTCGTCGACGGCGATGTCGCCGCGGTTACGGAAGAAGGTCACCAGAATGGCCAGACCGACGGCGGCCTCGGCGGCGGCGACGGTCAGGACGAACATGGCCATGATCTGCCCCGACACGTCGTTGAGGTAGGTCGAGAAGGCGACGAAGTTGATGTTCACGGCGAGCAGGATCAGCTCGACCGACATCAGAATGATGATGACGTTCTTGCGGTTCACGAAGATGCCGAAGACGCCGATGGTGAACAGCATGGCCGCCACCGCCAGATAGTGCTGCAGGGTGACTTCCATCAGCGCAGCTCCTCGCCGGTGACGCCGACGCCGGTGACGACGCCCTTGATCTCGACCGAGGTCTTGCGGTCGCGGTTGGTCTGGGCGCCCGGGTCCTGACGGCGGACCGAAGTCCGTTTGCGCAGCGTCAGGACGATGGCGCCGATCATGGCGATCAACAGCACGATGCCGGCCGCCTGGAAGAAGTAGATGTAGTCCGTGTAAAGCACCCGGCCGATAACCTCGACGTTCGAGGCGTTGGCGGTCGCGACGGCCGGAGCCATGGCGTCGGCGGCCGCGCCGCCCTGGACCACCACGATCGAGATCATGATCATCTCGGCCAGCAGGACGCCTGCGACGATCGCCGCCAGCGGCAGATAGGTCGCATATCCCTCGCGCAACCGGATGAAGTCCACGTCGAGCATCATGACGACGAACAGGAAGAGCACGGCCACGGCGCCGACGTAGACGACGACCAGCAGCATCGCCAGGAACTCCGCGCCGAGCAGGACGAACAGCCCCGCCGACGAGAAGAAGGCCAGGATCAGCCACAGAACCGAGTGCACGGGATTGCGCGCCGTCACGACCAGAAGGCCGGACGCCACGGCGGTCGCCGCCAGCAGATAGAAGGCTAGGCCTTGCAGCATGGGAGGGACGATGCCCCTTTCAGTCGGTTGGGCGGCGACCCCTCACGGAATCGCGCGCTTCGTTTAGCGATAGGGGGCGTCGAGTTCCAGATTCTTCGCGATCTGCCGTTCCCAGCGGTCGCCGTTATCCAGAAGCCGTTGCTTGTCGTAGAGCAGTTCCTCGCGGGTCTCGACCGTGAATTCCTGGTTGGGACCCTCGACGATGGCGTCCACCGGGCAGGCCTCCTGGCACAGGCCACAGTAGATGCATTTGACCATGTCGATGTCGTAACGGGTCGTGCGGCGGCTGCCGTCCGAGCGGGGCTCCGATTCGATCGTGATCGCCTGGGCGGGGCAGATGGCCTCGCACAGCTTGCAGGCGATGCAGCGTTCCTCGCCGTTCGCATAGCGACGCAGGGCGTGCTCTCCCCGGAAGCGCGGCGACTGGGGATTGCGCTCGAACGGATAGTTCACGGTGGCCTTGGGCCGGCCCATGTACTTCAGCGACAGGCCGATGGCGCCGAACAGGTCCAGCATCATCGCGCCCTTGGCGGCCTGGGCGATACGGGTGATCATCGGACGGGGTCTCCCGGACGCGTGCAGTCGCGGCGATAGCGATCCGTGTCCTTGTTCATGATGGCGCACAGTCGGACGCGCTCGGCTTCGCGGCGCTCGATCTCCTGCTGGCGGCGTTCCCACTGGTAGGGCGAGTTGGGCATGTCTTCGTACGGCTGCGGGAAGGTACAGCCCGCAAGGGTCGCGGCGGCGACAGCGATGAGGGGCGTGCGGATCATGCGCCCACCGCGAAGACGCGCCAGGCCGAAGTGGCGACGACGGCCACCAGCGAGGTCGGCAGGAAGATCTTCCAGCCCAGACGCATCAGCTGGTCGTAGCGATAGCGGGGCACGAAGGCCTTCACGATCGAGATCATGAAGAACCAGAAGACGATCTTGGCGAAAAAGACGAAGAACAGCAGCAGGTTGACAAGGAACGGCGGCCAGTCGGCGGCGAAGTCGATGGGGAAACCCGGATTCCAGCCGCCGAAGAACAGGATCGACATCATTGCGCACATGAAGATGATGTTCACGTACTCGCCCATCATGAACAGCAGATAGGGCGTCGACGAATACTCGACCTGATAGCCGGCGACGAGTTCGGATTCGGCCTCGGGCAGGTCGAAGGGCGGGCGGTTGGTTTCGGCCAGGGCCGAGACGAAGAACATGATCGACATGGGAACCATGACGACGACCAGCGGCCAGGTGTCGAGGCCGCCGCCGAAGACGTACCAGTTCCAGATCCAGCCTTCCTGCGACGCCACGATGGACGACAGGTTCATCGTTCCCGCCAGCAGGATGACGTTGATGATGATCAGGCCGATCGAGACCTCATAGGACACCATCTGCGCCGCAGAACGCAGCGAGCCCAGGAACGGATACTTCGAGTTCGAAGCCCAGCCGCCCATGATGATGCCGTAGACGCCCATTGAGGAGATGGCGAAGACGTAGAGGATGCCGACGTTCAGGTCCGAGATGACCCAGCCCGGCGCGAAGGGAATGACGGCCCAGACAATGAAGGCCGTGATCACCGTGATCACGGGGGCGATCAGGAAGACCACCTTGTCCGCTCCGGCCGGAACGACGATCTCCTTCAGGACGAACTTGATCATGTCCGCGAAGGACTGAAGCAGGCCGAAGGGGCCGACGACGTTCGGGCCCTTGCGCATCTGCACGCCCGCCCAGATCTTGCGGTCGGCCAGCAGCAGGAAGGCGACGGCGATCAGGACGCCGACGGTGACCAGCAGCACAGCGCCCGTGGTGGCGAGGGTCCAGCCGAGCGGCGTGGTCCAGAAGTTCGGTTCCATGCGTCTACTCCGCCGCCAGCAGGGCCGGAGCCATGCGCTGGGCGCTGAGCTCGGCCATCGTCGCGCTGGCGCGCGCGATCGGGTTGTTCAGATAGGGGTCGACCACGGCCGAGCCGAAGGCGACGTCGCCCAGTTCGCCCTTGGCGCCCAGGCTCGCCACGTCGAACGAACCGGCCGGGGCCAGATAGTCAATTCGACCAAAGGTCGGGCGGTCCGTCATCAACTTTTGACGAACCTGATCAAGCGTGTCGTACGGCAGGGTGTGGCCGACCCGTTCCGACAGGGCGCGGATGATAGCCCAGTCTTCCTTGGCCTCGCCCTTCGGGAAGACGGCGCGTTCGCCCATCTGAACCCGGCCTTCGGTGTTGACGTAGAGGCCCGACTTCTCGGTCCAGGCGGCGCCTGGCAGGATGACGTCGGCGGTATGGGCGCCGCGGTCGCCGTGGCTGCCCAGATAGACCTTGAAGGCTTTGGACGGGCCAGTCTCGATCTCGTCGGCGCCGAGCAGGAACAGGACGTCCAGCGCGCCCTTCTGGACCATCTCGTGGGCCGTCAGGCCGCCGGCGGCGGGGACGAAGCCCATGTCCAGACCGCCGACGCGCGCGGCGGCGTGGTGCAGGACGTTGAAGCCGTTCCAGCCGTCCTTCACGACCCCGACCCTGGCGGCCAGCTTGCCCAGCGCGTTCAGCACCTTGGCGCCGTCGGGACCCGACAGGGCGCCCGAGCCGACCACGATGGCGGGCCGTTCGGCGTTCGACAGGGCGTCTGAGGCGGCCTTCGGCAGCTTGGCCAGCGTCTTCGCACCCCGACCGACGACCTCGAAGTCGTAGGTCAGGTCCGCGGCGTCGCCGATGACGCCGACGCGGGTCTTGCCGGCCAGCCAGGACTTGCGGATCCGCTGATTCAGCAGCGGCGCCTCGGTGCGCGGATTGACGCCGACCAGAAGGATCGAGTCCGCGTTTTCGAGGCCTTGCAGGCCGGTGTTGAACAGCCAGCCTTCGCGCGGGCCGTAGCCCAGGGCCGAGCCGTCCTGACGGCAGTCGGTGTTGGCCGAGCCCAGGGCGCGGAACAGGTCCAGCGCCGCCTTCATCGATTCCGCGTCCTGCAGGTCGCCGGCGATGACGCCGATACGGTCCGGAGCGGCGGCTTTCAGCTTCGAAGCGACGGCGTTCAGCGCCTCGTCCCAGGAGGCGGCGCGCAGCTTGCCGTTCTCGCGGACCCAGGGGCGGTCCAGACGACGTGCCTGCAGGCCGTCGACGACGTAGCGGCTCTTGTCCGCCAGCCACTCCTCGTTGATGCCCTCGTGCACGCGCGGCAGGATGCGCATCACCTCGGCGCCCTTGGACTGGGCGGAGATGTTGGAGCCGAGCGCGTCCATGACGTCGATGGTCTCGGTCCGCTTCAGCTCCCACGGACGGTAGTGATACTGCCAGGGCCGGTGCGTCAGGGCGCCGACGGGGCACAGGTCGTTGACGTTGCCCGACAGCTCGGAGTTCACCGCGCTTTCGAGATAGGTCGTGATCTCGGCGTCCTCGCCGCGCGAGATCATGCCGATGTCCGGCACGCCTGCGACTTCACTGATGAAGCGCACGCAGCGGGTGCACTGGATGCAACGCGTCATGAAGGTCTTGATGGTCGGGCCCATGTATTTTTCTTCGACCGCGCGCTTGTTCTCGGCGTAGCGAGAGCCGTCGCGGCCATAGCCCATGGCCTGGTCCTGCAGGTCGCACTCGCCGCCCTGGTCGCAGATCGGGCAGTCCAGCGGGTGGTTGATGAGCAGGAACTCCATCACCCCTTCGCGCGCCTTCTTCACCATTTCCGACATGG
>CAMLNY010000157.1 GCA_946481405.1 uncultured Brevundimonas sp.
ACGGGCTTGTAGGTCATGTCCATGAGGACGGTCGCGGGATCGAGGGCGGCGAGGTCGATCTCCGGGCGGACGCTGAGGGCGTTGACGATCAGGGCCGCGCCGTCGAAGGCCGCCGGCCCTTGGGCCACGACGACCGAACCGCCCAGATCGCTGGCGAGCGCCTCGGCCCGGTCGCGGGTGCGGTTGACGATCCGGACCTGGGCCCCGGCGCCGGCTAGGGTCGCCGCGGCCGCGCGGGCCGCGCCGCCCGCGCCGAGCATGACTACCGGCGAGTCCCTCAGGACGAGGTTCGGCGCCTGCTGCTCCAGCGCCCGGATCAGGCCGAGGCCGTCGGCGCTGTCGGCACGAACGCCGCCGTCGCGGAAGACAAGGATGTTGGCCGAGCCGCTATCGCGCGCGGTCTCCGACGCCTCATCGGCGAGAGCGAAGGCCTGTTCCTTGAACGGGGCGGTGACGTTGACGCCGCTGAGCAAACCCGCGCGACCGGCGGCGACCAGGGTCTCGAAGGCGGCCGGATCCTTCGGCGAGAAGGCGACATAGGCGGCGTCCAGCCCCATGGCCTCGATCCAGTGATTGTGGATCACGGGGCTCAGCGAGTGGGCGACCGGATTGCCGACGATGCCGCCGACCAGAACGGCGCCGGTGATGCGGACCCTCGTCATGTGCGGATCACCCCGGCGCGGCGCAGTTCGTCCAGCACGGGCCACAGGGGCATGCCGAGGACGGTGAAATAGTCGCCCTCGACACGGTCGAAGAGCTGGGAGCCCATGCCTTCCAGCCGGTAGCAGCCGACCGAGCCGAGAAGATCCTCGCCCTCGGCTTCCAGATAGGCGTCGAGGAAATCGTCGGAGAAACGACGCATGGTCATCCGCGCCGTCTCGACGCCGGACCAGACCACCGCCCCGTTGATCGCCAGCGCGGCGCCCGAGTTCAGATGATGGGTGTGGCCGCGCAAGGCTTGCAGCCGCTCGCGCGCCACGGCGAGGGTCGGCGCCTTGGAGATCATGTCGCCGTCGAAATCCAGCGTCTGGTCCGAGCCCAGAACCCAGGCCTCCGGGTCGTGACGTGAGACGGCCAGCGCCTTGGCCCGTGCCAGCTCCAGCGCCAGTTCGGCCGGATCGATGCCGGCGAGCGAGGTCTTGATGGCGTCCTCGTCGACGCCGGCGTCCAGCGCCGTGAACGGCACGCCGGCGCCCGTCAGCATGGCCCGACGGGCGGCGCTGCGGGAGGCGAGGATCAGCCTTTCAGCAGGTGGGGCGCTCACCAAGATGCTCCCATCCGCTGGGTGCGGCGCTCGTTCAGGAGGTTGAGGATGGCGGCGGCCGTCTCCTCGACCGAGCGGCGGGTCACGTCGATGGTCGGCCAGCCCCGGCGTTCGAAGGCCCGGCGGGCCTTGATCGTCTCGTCGCGTACGGCGTCCGGCTCGATATAGTTGGAGGCTCGTGTGGCGTTGAGACCGTCCAGACGGTTGCGCCGGATCTGCACCAGACGGTCGGGCGAGACGGTCAGGCCGACGACCAGCGGGTTCTTGAGCCCGACCAGCCGTTCCCCGTCCTCCTGTCCCGGCACCAGAGGCACATTGGCGGCGCGCACGCCGCGGTGAGCCAGATAGATGCAGGTCGGGGTCTTGGACGTGCGCGAGACGCCGACCAGAACGACGTCGGCGCCTTCCAGCTGTTCGGCGGTGCCCTGACCGTCGTCATGGGCCATGGCGTAATCGAGCGCGCTGATGCGGTTGAAATAGTCGTGGTCGAGCGCGTGCTGGGCGCCGACCCGCGTCGACAGGGCCGCGCCGAGATAGCGGGACAGAGCCCCGACGAGCGGATCCAGCGCGCCGATGTGCGGCATGTCGAGCATACGACAGCCTTCTTCCAGCTGGGCCCGCAGGTCGCGGTCGACGATGGTGTGCAGGACCACGCCGGGCGCCGCCGCCACCTCCGCCAAGACCCGCTCCATCTGCTTGTCGGACCGGACCAGGGCGTAGATGTGCTCGATCGGAATGACCCCGTCGAAACGGGCCGTCACCGCCTTGGCCATGGCGTTCAGCGTCTCGCCCGTCGAGTCCGAGACCAGATGCACGTGGAAATAGGTCGCCAGCCGCGACGCCCCCGCGGGTCGCGCCGGGCTCATGCCGGGACCCCGGCGGGGGAAACGCTCAGCGGAACGGTGAGAATGGTGAGAATTCCTGTGGATCGGGGTGGGCGCCGACGACCTTGGCCGGGGCGCCGAAGTCTATAGCGCGCGCCTTCGCCGGCGGCGAGCGGGGACGCGGGTGGGCTTCCAACGTCCTCCGATCCCGGATCATCCCAAGGCGACTGATCGTCGCTTCTTCGCTTGGGGAAATGCTTAACGAAACGTAAACGGCGCCCAGGCCAGCCTCGGGTCAGACGCCCGCCGGGGCCCCGGCCGTTAAGGGTTCGTTAAGGATTTTGCCCGGTTTCCACAGGCTGTCACACAGGCGTCGCGTGATCCCGGCGGGGTTTGGGACAAGGCCGTCCGGCGTGGGGATCGGGCCCGATTGATCCCCGCCGTCCCGCGCCCAGCTACTTCTCCAAATCCTTTTCAAGATTCTGATCAGGTGAAGAGGAGAGGGGCGGGGTTGAGAGGATGCGCTCATGGCCCTAGAGCCGGGGTCATGAGCATCACGCCTTCGTTGATCCGGGTCCTGCAGGGCGAGACCCTGGAGCGTCCGCCCGTCTGGTTCATGCGTCAGGCGGGGCGATACCTGCCGGAGTACCGGGCCTTGCGAGCGCAGGCACCGGACTTCATCGCCTTCTGCCTGAACCCCGAGATGGCGGCCGAGGCGACGATGCAGCCGATGCGGCGGTTCGGCTTCGATGCGGCCATCGTTTTCGCCGACATCCTGCTGATCCCCCAGGCCCTCGGACAGGACGTCTGGTTCGAGACGGGCGAGGGGCCGAAGCTTGGTCTGATGCCGTCGCCCGGGCCGATGGCGGAGAAGGCCGAAAGCGCCGGCGCGCATCTGTATCAGGTCGGCGAGACGCTCAGCCGGGTGCGGTCCGAGCTGGAGCCGGAGCGGGCCCTGATCGGGTTCGCCGGGGCGCCCTGGACGGTGGCGACCTATATGCTGGACGGGCATCACAACACGATCGGCAAGGGCGAACGGGCGACGGCGCGGTCCTACGCCTATTCCGATCCCGAGCGGGTCGACGCGGTTCTGGACGTGCTGGTCGAGGCGACCGCTCGCTACCTGAAGATGCAGGCGGACGCCGGCGCCGACGCCTTGAAGATCTTCGAGAGCTGGGCCGAGGGCCTGCCAGACGATCTGTTCGAGCGGCTGGTGATGAAGCCGCACCAGAAGCTGGTCGCCCGGCTGCGGGAATTGGGCGTAACCGTGCCCCTGATCGGCTTCCCGCGGGGCTCGGCGTGCAGGGCGTGGCGCTGGACACCGCCTTTTCACTGGAGCGCGGGCGCGAGGTACAGAAAATCAAGCCGATCCAGGGGGCGCTCGATCCGCTTCTGCTGCGCGCCGGCGGCAAGGCGCTGGACGCGCGGGTCGACCATCTGGTGGAGGCCTGGGGCGCCGGGCCGTGGATCTTCAACCTGGGCCACGGCATCTTGCCCGACGTACCGATCGACCATGTCGAGCGGGTGCTGAAGCGGCTGGGAGCCCAGTAAGATGACGGGGCGCCGCATCGCGGTGGTGCTGTTCAACCTCGGGGGCCCGGACGACGCGTCCTCGGTTCGGCCCTTCCTGTTCAACCTGTTCAACGACCCGGCCATCATAGGGCTGCCCGGCTTCGCCCGGACGCCCTTGGCCAGGCTGATCTCCTCGCGCCGCGAGAAGAGCGCCCAGGCCAACTATGCGATGATGGATGCTGGCGGCGGGTCGCCCCTGAAGGGCGAGACCCTGAAGCAGATGGAGGCGCTGGACGCGCGGCTGGCGCAGGTTCTGCCCGGGGATGTGGTGAAGAGCTTCATCGCCATGCGCTACTGGCATCCGCTGACGGAGGAGACGGCGGCCGAAGTGGCGGCGTTCGGGCCGGATGAGGTCGTGCTGTTGCCCCTCTATCCGCAGTATTCGACGACGACGACGGCCTCCTCGCTGAAGGCGTGGAAGGCGGCCTATTCCGGGCCGGGCCGGTCGCGGGCCGTCTGCTGCTATCCGCGCGCCGCCGGCTGGATCGAGGCCCAGGCGGAACTCATTCAGGGCAAGCTGGACGAAGCGTGGCGCGATCATCCGGGACGACCGATGCGGGTCCTGTTCAGCGCCCACGGCATTCCCGAGAAATTGGTCGAGAGGGGCGATCCCTATCAGGAGCAGGTCGAGGCGACGGTCGCGGCGGTGGCGAAGGCGGCCGGGCTGGCCGACTGGGCGATCTGCTACCAGAGCCGGGTCGGGCCGATGAAGTGGCTGGGGCCATCAACACCGGAAGCGATCCGGATGGCGTCGAACGACGGGATGGGCGTCGTCGTGGCCCCGATTGCCTTCGTCTCGGAGCATATCGAGACCCTGGTCGAGCTGGACATCGAGTACCGGCATCTGGCGGAAGGGCTGGGGGTTTCGCCCTACCTGCGGGCGCCGGCCGTTGGGGTCGCCGGGCCGTTCATCGAGGCTCTGGCCGGAGCGGTGGCGGACAGTCTGGGCCGGACCGGAACGGCGCCCTATGGTCCAGGGTGTCAGGCGAAGTGGAAAGCCTGTCCGTTTCAGACCGAGGCCGCATGAACTGGTATGATCTGGCGCGCGGGCTGCATATTCTGGCGGTGATCGCCTGGATGGCGGGGCTGCTGTTCCTGCCGCGGCTCTACGCCTATGACGCCGAACAGGCGGACAAGCCCGAGCCTTTGCGGACCGAGATGCGGACCCTGCTGAGGTTGTGGCAGGCGCGGCCGAGCGACGCGTGGGCGCTCGCCGAGCGCGGGAAGAGCTC
>CAMLNY010000158.1 GCA_946481405.1 uncultured Brevundimonas sp.
AAAGGGCGCACGATCGGCTCGCGCGCGCCAAGCCCTAAGCCCTAAGCCCTTAATCGGGCTTCTGGCGCTTCTTGCGGAACGACGGGTTCAGCGTCTGCTTGCGCAGGCGAATGGACTTCGGCGTCACTTCCACCAGTTCGTCGTCGTCGATGTAGGCGATGGCCTGTTCAAGCGACATCTGGCGCGGCGGGGTCAGCCGCACGGCCTCGTCCTTGCCCGACGAGCGAACGTTGGTCAGCTGCTTGCCCTTGATCGGGTTGACGTCCAAGTCGTCCCAGCGGGCGTTCTCGCCGATGATCATGCCCTGATAGGTCTTCTCGCCTGCGCCGACGAACATGACGCCGCGATCCTCGAGATTCCACAGGGCGAAGGCGGCGGTGTCGCCGTCGGAGTTGGAGATCAGCACGCCCTTCAGACGGCCCGGGATGTCGCCCTTGTAGGGCTCGTAGTGGCTGAACACGCGGTTCAGCACGCCCGAACCGCGCGTGTCGGTCAGGAACTCGCCCTGATAGCCGATCAGCGAGCGCGACGGGCACTTCAGCTGGATGCGGGTCTTGCCGGCGCCCGACGGACCCATGTCGGTCATCTCGGCCTTACGGGCCGACAGCTTCTCGATGACGATCCCGGTGAACTCATCGTCGACGTCGATCATAACGTCCTCGATCGGCTCCATCTTCTCGCCGTTCGGACCTTCCTGATAGACCACGCGCGGACGCGAGATCGAGACCTCGAAGCCTTCGCGACGCATGTTCTCGATCAGGACGCCCAGCTGCAGTTCGCCGCGACCGGCGACCTCATAGGCGTCGCCGCCTTCAGTCGTGGTGACGCGGATGGCGACGTTGGCTTCGGCTTCCTTCAGCAGGCGATCGCGGATGACGCGCGACTGGACCTTGTCGCCTTCGCGGCCGGCCAGCGGGCTGTCGTTGACCGAGACGGTCATGGAGATGGTCGGCGGATCGATCGGCTGCGCCGGCAGGGCGTCGACGACTTCCATCGCGCACAGGGTGTCGGCCACGGTCGCCTTGGACATGCCGGCGATGGCGACGATGTCGCCCGCTTCCGAACCCTCGTCCAGCGGCTGGCGCTTCAGGCCCCGGAAAGCCAGCACCTTGGTGATCCGGCCGCGCTCGATTTCCTTGCCTTCGCGGTCCAGCGCGTGGATCGCCATGCCGGGAACGGCCTTGCCGCTCTCGATCCGGCCGGTCAGAATTCGGCCCAGGAAAGGGTCGCTCTCGATCAGCACGCTCAGCATCCGGAACGGCTTGTCCTTGTTCTCGACCACCTTCGGCTCGGGCACGTGGCGCACGATCAGGTCGAACAGCGGCGCCAGATTGTCGTTGGGCTGGTTCAGGTCCAGCGTCGCCCAGCCGTTGCGGCCCGAGGCGTAGATGTGCGGGAAGTCCAGCTGCTCGTCCGTCGCTCCGATGGCGGCGAACAGGTCGAAGGTCTCGTTGTGGACGCGGTCCGGATCGGCGTGGGCGCGGTCGACCTTGTTGATGCAGAGGATCGGACGCAGGCCCATCTTCAGGGCCTTCGTCAGAACGAACTTGGTCTGGGGCATGACGCCCTCTTCGGCGTCCACCAGGATGACGCAGCCGTCCACCATGCCCAGGATGCGCTCGACCTCGCCGCCGAAGTCGGCGTGTCCGGGGGTGTCGATGATGTTGATCCGGGTCTCGCCCGCCTTGCCGTTCCAGAGCACCGAGGTGCACTTGGCCAGGATGGTGATGCCGCGTTCCTTCTCCTGATCGTTGGAGTCCATGGCGCGCTCGGTCGTCGCCTCATTGGCTCGGAACACGCCCGACTGGGCCAGGAGTTGGTCGACCAGGGTCGTCTTGCCGTGGTCAACGTGGGCGATGATGGCGACGTTGCGAAGATTCATATCGTTCGTTCAATGCGTAAGGGCGGCCGACAGGATGCGGGGGCCGCTCGGGGAATGGCGTCATGCGGGGAGGCGCGCGCCTCATACAGGCTGGCCGCGCGAAAGGCCATAGCGACCCAGGATGGCGACCGTTTGACAGGCTCCCGGTCGGGGAGCAGCGTTCGGGTGCAGTTTTGGGGAGTGGATAGATGAAGCGTTGGATCGTGGCGGGGGCTGTGGCCCTGATGTGCGCCGGCGGCGTGGCGGGGGCGCAGGAGCAGATTTCGCCTGAAGTCGCCGCCGAGATCGTCGCCTCGCGTCAGGCGGCCTTCATGATGTCGGGCGTGACCATGGGCTCCATCAAGGCCGGGCTGGACGCGAACGCCCCCGCCCAGTCGATGGGATTCGCCTCGGCGGCCCTCGGCCGCTGGTCGTCCTCCATGACCAACCTCTTCCCGCCGGGAACCGGGCCGGGCGTCGTCCCCACGACCCGCGCCAAACCCGGGATCTGGACGGACTGGACAGGCTTTCAGGCCAAGGCCGGCGAATACTCCGCCGCCGCCGCCCGGCTTCAGGAGCTGATCGCCGCCGGGGACAACGCCGCCGCCCTGGAGCAATTCATGGTCGTGCGCGCCTCCTGCCAGTCCTGCCACGACGCCTACCGGAGCTAGGCGACGTCCATGAAGCAGGGCGCGCGACACGGTCGCGCGCCCCTTTTACCCCTCGGATGACGCCTAGACCTTGGCCGACCGGCCGCGAATCCAGCCGTAGAGAGCGAAGGTCAGGACCGCGAAGGCGACGATGCCCGCCAGCATGGCCGGGAAGGTCGAGCCCTCCGGCAGCATGGCGAAGGGCGCATCATTGCCCGTGGCGACGATGACCCCGGCCGTCATGACCAGGAACAGGCTCTCGCCCACGATCAGGCCCGAGGCCAGCAGCACGCCCATGCGACGGCCCACGTCGGCGAAGCGGGTGGTCTTGATGGCCTTGTCGTAGAACCACCCGCAGATCGCGCCGATCACGAGCATCGTGGTCACGGCCGCCGGCAGGTAGAAGCCGATGCCCACGGCCAGCGGCGGCAGCTTCACCTTCCCCCTGGTCGAGGCGTTCAGGACGGCGTCCAGAATGATGATGACCACGCCGATCACCGCCCCGATGCCGATCAGGTCCCAGCGCAGGTCGCCGCCGATGACGCCACGGGCGAGGGCCGAGATCAGCGTCGCCTGCGGCGCCGCCAGCGGCTCGTCGGCGATGCCGGCCGGCCCGCCCTCGAAGCCGAAGGCCTTGTTCAGCAGGTTGAGGATCAGCGGAATGACGATGGCGCCGGCCCCGACGCCGACGATCAGGGCCGTCTGCTGACGCCAGGGCGTGGCCTGAACCAGCTGGCCGGTCTTGAGATCCTGCAGGTTGTCATTGGCGATGACGGCGACGGCGAAGACCACCGCAGTGACGATCAGGGCGAAGGCGATGACGGACGGATCGGCGGGCAGGCCGGCGATGGCCAGAACACCCAGCATCAGCACCGAGGCGATGACGATGGCCAGAATGCCGACGCCCGACACCGGGCTGTTCGACGACCCGATCAGACCGGCCATGTAGCCGCAGATGGCGGCTACGGCGAAACCGATCAGAACGACATAGATCAGGCCGCCCGCGACCAGCAGGGCGGTCGAGCTGGCCAGCGTCGGGTTCCCTTGTGCGAACCAGGCCAGGATGCCGCCGATGCCGATCAGGCAGGCGACCGACAGACCGGCGACGATGTTGATCGGAATGTCCTGCTCGGTGCGGTCCAGAACCTCGCCGGCGTTGCGGCGGCGGTTGGCAGCCAGCGCCGAGGTCAGCCCGCCGATCAGCGGGCCGGACAGCTTGATCAGGGTCCAGATAGCGGCCACGCCGATGACGCCGGCGCCCATGAAGCGGACTTCGCGACGCCAGACGGTGGAGGCCAGCTCCTCGGCGCTCACATCGGCCGGCAGGGTGGTGGCGATCGACGGAATGCCGTGGGCGGTCAGCCAGGCGATGGTGTCCGGGCTGGTCAGGATCGGCACGGCGATCCCCCAGGCCAGCAGCAGGCCAAAAGCCTGGGCCAGACCGACGGTCAGGCCGATCAGGTGGCCCGCGCCCAGAAGCGCGAACTGCATGCCGAAGCCCATGCCGGTGGCGCCGCCGCCCAGCGAGGCGGGCAGTTTGACGAACTTGGCGGCCTCGCCGGCGAACACCCGGCCCGCGACCAGCAGGGCGTAGCCCGCCGACACGATCGAACCGGTTATGACGACCCACAGGCCGGCCTTGTTCTCGCGCACGGCGCTGTCGGTCTGTTCGGCTCCGCGCGAACCGACCGTCAGGACCTCGGCTGCGGCGACGCCTTCCGGATAGGGCAGGCCCGCATCGACTACGAGGGCGCGGCGCAGCGGGATGGAAAAGGTGACGCCGAGCACGCCGCCGAAGACGCAGATCAGGACCGATTCCCAGAACGGGAACTCCATCCACCACCCGACCATGACCAGACCCGGCAGGACGAAGATGATCGAGCTCATGGCCCCGCCGACCGAGGCCACGGTCTGGACGGTCATGTTCTCCCAGATGGTCGAACCGCGCAGCGCGCGCAGAACGGCCATGGAGATCACCGCCGCCGGAATGGCCGAGGCGAAGGTCAGCCCGACCTTGAGGCCCAGATAGGTGTTGGCGGCGGTGAACACGACCGCCAGCAGACAGCCCAGGATCAGGGCGCGGACGGTCAGTTCGACGCGCTTCGTTGGTGCGGCGGCGGGCGTATCGGTCATGGAGCGGTCCCTCGAAGAAGCCGCAGACCTAATCCGGAAACGGCGCCGCTAGCAACGCTGCGGCGCCGAAGGCGGTTACGTTACCGCTGCACCCACTGGCCGCCGGCGTTGCGGTACCGGATACCGATGGTGGCGCCGTGGGCGTCGGCGATCTGCGCGGCCTGCCGGCTCACGGTCACGGGAAGGGCCACCTGGGCGCCGGGGCGCGCTTCGTCCCCCGTCCAGATCTTGCCGTCCACGAAGA